>NZ_VLJQ01000050.1:0-65691 GCF_007829375.1 Nocardioides sp. J9
GCAGCCGGAGCCGGAGCCGGCGTTCGCACCCGCCCCCGAGCACACCGTCCTGCGCACGCCCCCGGCGACCCCGGCCACCCCGGCCACCCCCGCCACCCCGGAGCCCGCCACGCCGGAGCCCGCACCGGCCCCCGTCGCCGCCCCGGGCCCGGTCGCCCCGCCGCCGAGCCCGACGGGCCCGCCGACCCCGCCGACCCCGACGACCCCGCCGACCCCGGCCGCGCCGACGCCGTCGCCGATGGCCCCGCCGGTGGGACCGCCCCGGCCCGGTCCGCCGCCGCCCGGCGTCACCCCGCCTCCCGCCAGCCGGCCGGTTCCCGACGCGATGGCGCCGGCCAGCGACGCCGACCACGACGGCCACACGATCACCCCGGCCCAGCTGCAGGCCCTGCGCGCCGGCCAGGCCGGCGTGCCCGGCGTACCCCCGGTCCCCGGCGTGCCCGTCCCGCCGGCCCCGGCCGCCACCGGCCCGGGCCCCGACGACGCCGCGCCGGAGGGCCGCACGCCGTCCGTCCCGACCGGCCCCGGCGCTCTGCCGGGTGGCCTGCCGGGTGGCGGCACCCAGTCCGCGCCGTCGCGCTCCGCGCTCGCGCTCGAGCTTTCGACCGGTCGGGTGGTGAGCATCCGCCGCCGCGTGCTGATCGGGCGCAGCCCGCGCGTGCAGCAGGTCGGCGGCAGCGCGAACCTGCCGGCGCTGGTCACCGTCGACGACCCCTACGTCTCGGGCACCCACCTCGAGGTCGCCTCGGACGGCGTCCGGATCACGGTGACCGACCTGTCGACCAACGGCACCCTGCTCGCGCGCAAGGGCCGCGCCCCGTTCGCGCTCGACCACGGCGTCGCCACCGAGGTGACCGTCGGCGACGTGCTGACCCTGTCCAAGGGGCTGACCGCGACCGTCGTCCCGTCCCGGGAGAGGTGAGGGGATGAGCATGCAGCCGCCACACATCCCCGGGTTCTCGTTCATCGACCTCGTCGGTGCGGGCGGCTTCGCCGACGTGTACCGCTACCAGCAGGAGCTGCCGACGCGGCAGGTGGCGATCAAGGTGCTGCGCAGCGGCGGTGACGCGGCGGCGCTCGCCCTCTTCCACGCCGAGGCCAACGTGATGGCCCAGCTGTCCAACCACCCCTCGATCGTGCCGATCTACCAGGCCGGCGTGAGCTCGGACGGGCGTCCGTTCCTGGTCATGGAGTACTGCCCGCCGCCGCACGTCGCCCAGCGCTACCGCACCCAGCCGCTCGGGGTCGCCGAGGTGCTCGACATCGGCGTGAAGATCTCGAGCGCGGTCGAGACCGCCCACCGGGCCGGGATCCTGCACCGCGACATCAAGCCGCACAACATCCTCACCAGCACCTTCGGGGTGCCGCTGCTGACCGACTTCGGCATCGCGTCGGTCGTGGGGGAGGGCGGTGCCTCCGGGCAGGGCCTCTCCATCCCGTGGTCGCCGCCGGAGGCGCTCTACTCCGACAGCCACGACGTCCGCAGCGACGTCTACTCCCTCGCCGCCACGCTCTACTCGCTGCTCATCGGCCACCCGCCGGTCGAGCGCCGCGACGCCCCCAACGACAACGCCAGCCTGATGCACCGCATCGAGCGCGGCCAGCTCAGCCCGCTGCGCCGCCCGGAGGTGCCCGCCTCGCTGGTGTCGATCCTGCGCCGCGCGATGTCGGTCGAGGTCGACAAGCGACCCGTCTCCGCGATGGTGCTCGGCCGCCAGCTGCAGGACGTGCAGATCGAGCTGCGCCAGTCGCCGACCCGCCTCGAGGTCATGGATGCCTCGCCGACGGCGCTGGCCGAGGAGCACCCCAACGACGCGCGCACCCTGGTCCGCCCGGTCTCGGTGATCATCCCGGCCGCCGTGAGCGCCCGCCCCGCGCCGGTGCAGCCGGCCGTCGACGAGCAGACCCGGATCCCCGGCGCCCGCGCCGCCACGGGCAGCAGCACGTATGGCGACACGCCCCCGCGCCGTACCGACGAGCCGAGCCGGGGCCCGCTCGCCAAGGTCGTCGCCGGCGTCCTCGCGCTCGCGGTGCTCGGCGGGGTGGGCTACGCGCTGCTCGCCGGCGGCGAGCCGGAGGAGCCCGACACGGGCACGCTGCGCGGGGAGAAGCCCGCCGACCCGGTCAAGGGCGCGGAGACCCCGGCCACGCCGCAGGTCTCGGTCACCGGCAAGGGCACCCGCTGGACCTTCCGCTGGGTGCCGCAGGACCCCCAGGAGGAGGACGAGTACAAGGTGGTGCTCTCGGGTGACGGCCACGAGGACTCGAAGGCCCAGATCTTCCAGGACACCAGCTACAGCGTGACCGTGCCGACGGGCTCCACCGTGTGCCTGCAGGTGTCGGTCGTCCGGCCCGAGTCCAGCGGGTCGCCGCTGTCCCGACCGGTCTGCGCGGTGGGCCGATGAGGCGCCGGTGGCGCCGGACGGCCTCCGGCACGGTGCTCGCGCTCGTCGTGGGCACGCTGGTCGTGCTCGCCTTCAAGTACGACGGCAAGCCGTTCACCGAGGTCGAGCTGAACGACGGCGGGGTGTGGGTCACCAACCACCAGCTCGGCCTCACCGCCCGCCTCAACCCGCAGATCGAGGAGCTCGACCTCGGCGTCGAGGCGGCGAGCACGGACTTCGACATCTTCCAGCGGGCCACGTCGGTCTACCTCGACGACGCCGCCGGTGAGCGCACGGTCAAGCCGGTCGACGTCACCCGGGCCACCACGCTCGAGCCCACCGAGCTGCCGGCCGACGCGGTCGTCGCGCACGGCGGCAACACCTTCGCGGTGGTCGACCACGTGAAGGGCAAGGCGTGGGTGCAGTCCGCCAGCCGCTTCAACGCCTTCTCCGAGAAGACCGCGAAGCCGGTCATGACCGGTGCGGTCACCGCCACCGTCTCGCCCGACGGCCGGGCCTGGGTGCTCGACCGCGAGGGCAGGGCCACCCCGTTCGACGTCGGCAGCGACGGCAACGCCAGCAAGGGCGAGGCGATCGACCTCGGCGAGGACGTCGGCACGAACCCGCTCATGCTCGACCTGACCGTCGTCGACGACACCCCGGTGCTGTTCAACCGCACCACCGTCGAGCTCACCCGTCCGGGCGCGGAGGCCGTCGCGGTCGAGGCCGCGGACCCGACCGAGGTCGAGCTGCAGGAGCCCTCGGCCGAGGGCGACGAGGTCTACGTCGCCACGCGCGAGGGCCTGTTCCGCACCCCGCTCGACGGGGGCGACCTCGACCGGGTGGGTGACCTCCAGCCGTCCGGCTCCCCGGCCGCGCCCGTCGTGCTGCCCTCCACCGGGTGCGTCTACGCCGCCTGGTCGTCGGTCTCGCCGCCGAACTACCTGCGCGACTGCCCGAACGACGAGGACGACGACACCGACCCGATCAGCGACATGCAGGAGGGCGCGGAGCTGCGCTTCCGCGTCAACCGCAACGTCGTGGTCCTCAACGACGTGCGCACCGGCGACGCGTGGCTGGTCCAGCAGCCCGGCAAGGCCAAGATCGACAACTGGCCGCAGGTCGACCCGCAGAACGAGAACCGGTCGAAGATCAAGAAGACGACCGAGGAGACGCCCGACCAGGAGAACCGGCCGCCGGAGCCGGTCGACGACGAGCTGGGTGCCCGGCCCGGGCGCTCCACGGTGCTGCCGGTCGTCGCGATGAACGACCACGACCCCGACGGCGACATCATCCGGATCGTCAAGACCGAGCACCTCGCCGGCCCCGAGCTGGAGGTCAAGATCGTCGGCGGCGGCACGCAGCTGCAGGTCGCCGTACCCTCCGACGCGAGCGGCGAGTCGCAGTTCTACTACTACGTGACCGACGGCCGGGTGAACCAGCAGGTGCGGGCGCGGGTCACCCTGCAGATCCGCGACTCCAACCAGAACGAGAAGCCGGGCCTCATGGARGAMMRCAAGCCGGAGCTCACCGTGGCCCGGGGCGCGACCGCGAGCATGTACCTGCTCGCCGACTTCTACGACATGGACGGCGACGACCTCACCCTCACCGAGGCCACCGCCCGCGGCGGCGAGGTCGAGTTCCGCCCCGACGGCACGCTCACCTACACCGACGACGGGGCCGCCGGCTCCACCGGCGAGGTCAAGTACGTCATCGAGGACGGCATCGACGTCTACCGCGGCAGCCTGCCGGTGAAGGTGGTGGCCGAGGGCGCCCCGCCGGAGCTGGTCGCCGACCTGGCCTCCGGCGTCGCGGACACCCAGGTGGTCGTCCAGCCGCTGGCCAACGACCGCAACCCCGAGGGCGGCGAGCTGACCCTCAAGGACGTCAAGGTCGTCGGTGACGACGCCGGCGCCCAGATCAGCAAGGACCTCGACTCCGGCACCTTCACCTTCCAGGCGGCGACGGCGAAGACCTACTACCTGGAGTACTCCGCCTACAACTCGACCGCGACGAAGACGGCCTTCATCCGCCTCGACATCGAGTCGCCGCCGAAGGACAACCGGCCTCCGGTCGCCGTGCGCGACAAGGTGACCGTCACCGGCGGCGCCACCGCACAGGTCGACCTGCTGCTCAACGACCTCGACCCGGACGGCGACGTCCTCGTCGTCACCCGGATCGGCCGGCCGTCGGTGCCCGGCGTCAAGGTGTCCGTCGTCGAGAAGCGGCTCGCCGTGGTCAGCGCGGTCACCGACCTGGTCGGCAAGCCGGTGACGGTCGAGTACGTCGTCTCCGACGGGCGCAGCTCGGCGACCGGCACGCTCGTGATCGCCCAGCGCAGCTCCAGCGATGCCAACCGCCACCCGATCGCCAACAAGGACCAGGTGACGGTCCGCGCCGGCGCCGTGACGTCGATCCCCGTGCTCGCCAACGACTCCGACCCCGACGGTGGCAAGCCGCGGCTGTTCCAGTCCGACCTCGAGAAGGGCGACGTCGACGTCTGGGTGGCCGGCGACGCGCTGCGGATGCGCGCCCCGGAGGAGCCGGGCACCTACTCGGTCATCTACGGCGTGCGCGACAACGACGGGCTCAAGGCCTCGGCCGAGGTCAGCATCTACGTGGTCCCGGACTCGGCGAAGAACAACAACAAGCCGGTGCCGCAGCCGATCATCGACCGCGTCATCGGTGGGCGCCCCAAGGTCATCCCGATCGACCTGGTCGGTGCCGACCCCGACGGCGACGCGGTCTCCTTCCGCAGCATCCTCACTGCGCCCTCGCTGGGCCGGGTGGTCGACACCGGCGTCGACTGGATCCGCTACGAGGCCTTCGAGGGCAAGCGCGGCACCGACTTCTTCCAGATCCAGGTGCAGGACAAGTACGGCGGCACGGGCGTCGCCGAGGTCCGCGTCGGCGTCGTGCCGGAGGAGCCGCAGAACCAGCCGCCGGTCGCCCTCGACGACAGCGTCCTGGTCCAGCCGAACCGGACGATCTCCTACAACGTGCTGACCAACGACGTCGACCCCGACGACGACCCGCTGCGCATCCGCGAGCTCAACGACTCGACCCCGGCCGAGCACGAGAACGGCTTCGTCGAGGTCGAGGTCGGCAAGGCGCCGGACTCCGGGGCCTCGGTCCCGACCAACATCGGCTACACGATCGAGGACGCCGCGGGCGCGACCGACAGCGCCGTGCTCAAGGTCTCCGCGAGCACCCAGGCGCCCTTCTACCCGCCGATCGCGCACGACGACGTCGCCGACCTGGGGGACATCATCGGCAAGGAGCCGGGCGACTGGGTCGAGGTGTCGGTGACCGACAACGACCTCGACTTCGACGGTGCGAAGGTCGACCTGAGGGTGACCGACTGCGACGCCGGCAGCGGCGGCGACTGCGACGTCGACGACGAGAGCGTCGTCCGCGTGAAGCTCGCCGCCGAGGACCAGATCGTGCTCTACACGCTCGACGACGCCGACGACGAGTCGACCTCCACCTACGGCGTGGTCTTCGTGACCGGCACCGACAACGTGCCGCCGCAGCTGACCACCAACGAGGACCTCGTGCCCGTCGAGGTGCCCGCCGACCAGCGCACCGTCTTCGACCTGCGCGACCTCGTCGTCACCCGCGCCGGACGCGAGGTGCACATCACGCCCGACAGCAACCCGACGGCGGTCAACGGGTCGGTGACGCCGGTCGAGGGGGAGGAGACCTCGCTCGCCTTCCGCCCGGCCAAGGGGCACGTCGGGCCCGCGTCGGTGACCGTCAAGGTGACCGACGGAAGGACGACGGCCGAGGACGCCGCCCTCGAGTCGTTGCTGACCGTGCCGATCGACGTGAAGCCCTCGGGCAACGTCGCGCCGACGATGCGCGACGCCGCGGTCGACGTCACCGCCGAGGGCGACCCCGCCGAGGTGGACCTCGAGGGGCTCACCCGCGACGCCAACGAGGACGACCTGGAGTCGATGACCTGGTCGGTCACCTCCACGCCCGACGGCCTCTCGACCGACATCGACGACAGCATCCTGTCGATCGAGGCCGGTCGCGGCGCCGAGGACGGCGAGTCGCTCGACATCGGGGTCACCGCCGACGACGGCAACGGCGGGCAGGTCAGCGCGACGATCACCGCACGCATCGTCGGCAGCAACCTGCCGACGCTGCAGATCCCGGACATCTCGGTCAACGCCGAGGAGGGCGAGGCCACCGCCGTCGACCTCTCGGCATCGGCCGTGAACCCCTACCCGGACAAGCCGATCGAGGCGAGCAACCCGCGGGTCGAGGGTGACGGCCGGCTGGCCGACGTGCGGACCGAGGGGTCGACCGTGTGGTTCACCCCGACCTCGTCGGGCACCTCGCAGATCAGCGTCACCGTCTCCGACGCCTCCGGCGACCGGGCCCGCGACGTCGTGGCCCGGATCAACGTCACCGTGATCTCCGAGCCGGACGCCCCCGACCGGCCGGTGCTGTCCTCGGTCGAGGCCTCGTCGGCGGTCCTGTCGTGGCGCGAGCCCGACGCCAACGGCGCCGCCATCACCGAGTACGAGGTGAGCGGGTCGAACGGCTACCGCAAGACCTGCACCGTCACCACCTGCCGCCTCGACGGCCTCACGCCGGGCCAGGCGTACCGGTTCACCGTCAAGGCCCGCAACAGCGAGGGCTGGAGCAAGGCGAGCCCGGAGTCCGACGAGATCGTGCCGAACAAGGCGCCCGAGCTGATGACGCCGCCGACGATCGTCACCGAGCGAGCGCCGACCGGCGACAAGATGGACCGCCAGCTCAAGCTGACCTGGACCCCGCCGAAGAACGAGGGCTCCCCGATCACGTCGTACGAGATCAAGGAGGCGGGCAGCACCCGCACCTGGACGGCGTCCGGCAGCGCCAGCTCCTACATCATCCCGGGGCTGACCAACGGCACGCCGTACGCCTTCGAGATCCGCGCGGTCAACGCGGTGGAGCCGAAGCGTGAGTTCTCGGCACCGTCGAAGCCGGTCGTGCCCTTCGGGGCCCCGCTGCGCTCGGGCCAGGCCCCCAAGCTGACCGCCAGCGAGGACTCGCCCTTCAACAGCGAGCCGTGGGTGCGCATCGAGTGGAGCGCGTGGTCGGAGTCGCAGAGCAACGGCAACCCGGTGTCGAGGTACGTCCTGCGCTGCCAGGGCTGCAGCCAGTCGACCTACGAGGTCGACGGCTCCACGACGTCGCGCACCTTCGACGGCAAGGACGGCATCCGCAAGGGGCACACCGTCACGTTCACCGTCGCGGCGAAGAACGACGCCGGCACCAGCCAGCCCAGCCCGAGCGCCTCGGGGCGCCCGTGGACCAAGGCCGCGCCGGTGCGGAACCTGCGTGAGATCGGGTCGTCGCCGGAGGACCGCACGGCGAAGATCGGGTGGGAGGCCCCGGCCGACGACGGCGGCCTGCCGATCTCCCACTACGTGGTCGAGCCGCTGTCCGGCGGACCCACGATGACGGTCGGGTCGGCGCCCGGCGCCGGCGGCGTGAACGTGCGGTTCTCGGCGAACAGCACCTCGCACTCGGTGCGGGTGTGGGCGGTGACGCGCAACGGCGACCGCAACGTCCAGGGCCAGGACGCCACGGTCAACGGCATCGCGACGTGGGGCAAGCCGTTCCCGCCGACGGCGAGGAACGTGAGCAACTGGTACTACACCATCGACCTGCGCATCGACGAAGGTGGCGCGAACGGGCGCAGCGTGGAAGGAGTGCGCTACAGCCTCACCGGACCGGACGGTCCGTGGACCGACGGCGACCGCTACTACAACGACCAGGTCAACCAGGGTGGGGACAGCGTGACGGTCTGGGCACAGACGGTCTCGTCCGCCAGCCAGGACCGGAGGTTCAGCGACGTGGTCTCGTTCACGGCGTCCTCGAAGATGCGGGAGATGACGCTGCGCTGGAAGGCCCCTTGCATCATCGGGGCCTGCGGCGCCGAGGTGAAGGTCGAGGGGTTCCCGGCCGCCGGCGCGCCGATCACGGTCGACCCCGGGGCGCTGGGCTACACCGCCGAGAACTGCGACTTCAACCAGGTCGTCAGCGGCCACAACAAGACGTTCCGGGTCGGCGGGTCCAGCTGCTCGTTCACCCCGCCCGGCACGCTGACCGTCGGGTCGCCCGGCCTTTCCAACGTCTCCATCTCCCGCAACTAGCTCCCCCAGCACGTCCACGAAAGGCAGTCCATGTCGCTCAGCTCCGAACAGACCGAGTGGTTCTCGCAGACCTTCGCCCAGCTCGTCGCCAACGTCGAGCAGGCGATCGTCGGCAAGACCGAGGTCGTCCGGCTCGCGTTCGTCACCCTGCTGGCGGAGGGGCACCTGCTCCTCGAGGACTACCCGGGCACGGGCAAGACCTCGCTGGCGAGGGCGATCGCGCAGACGATCCAGGGCGAGCACCACCGCATCCAGTTCACCCCGGACCTGCTGCCCAGCGACGTGACCGGCGTGACGATCTTCGACCAGCGCACCCAGCAGTTCGAGTTCCACAAGGGCCCGATCTTCTCCAACGTCGTGCTGGCCGACGAGATCAACCGCGCCTCGCCGAAGACCCAGTCGGCGCTGCTGGAGGTCATGGAGGAGAGCCAGGTGACGGTCGACGGCATCACCCACCAGGTGGGCCAGCCGTTCATCGTCATCGCGACGCAGAACCCGATCGAGCAGGCCGGCACCTACCGGCTGCCGGAGGCGCAGCTCGACCGGTTCCTGATCAAGACCTCGCTCGGCTACCCCGACCACGAGAGCACGGTGCAGATCCTCACCCACGCGCCGAAGGGGAAGAAGGCGGCCGTCCTCAACCCGATCATCAGCGGCGACAACGTGCTGCACCTGATCCGGCTGGCGCAGCAGGTGCACGTCGAGCCCGCCGTCCTCGAGTACGTCTCGCTGATCACCGAGGGCACCCGCGAGGCGCCCGAGGTCGTCCTCGGCACCAGCGTGCGCGCCGCGCAGGCGCTGGTCCGGGCCGCGCGGGCGTGGGCGGCGTCGTACGGCCGCAACTACGTGGTGCCCGACGACATCAAGACCCTCGCCGTCCCCGTCCTCGCGCACCGCATGGTCCTCGACCCGGAGGAGGACTTTCGGGGCACGACGACCGAGGACGTCGTGCGCCGCGTGCTCGAGCGCGTGTCGGTGCCGCTGGAGCCCGCAGGACGTTGACCCGATGAGCCTCCGCAGCAGGGCATCGGCGCTCCGGCGCCTGCCCGCCGTCCTCTCCCGGCGCCGCCAGGCGGTCACCGGGCAGCTGCGCGACGACCTCGCGCGGCGGACCCAGCGCCTCCGGACGGCGGTGCGCCCCCTCACCGAGACCGTCACCGAGGCCGGCTGGGTGGTCGGCGTGCTCGCGGTGGCGCTCCTGGTCGCGGGGCCGATGCTGCACTGGCGCGAGCTCCTCGTGGCGGGGGCCTTCCGCTCGCGGCAGCTGGTCGTCGAGTTCCCGGTCGGCGCGGGCCGCGCCGCCTTCGAGCTGCCCTCGCTCGCGCCCGGGGCCGTCCACGAGGAGCTCTTCGCCATCCCGACCGCGCACCGCGCCGTCCTCGACGTCGGCCCGGTCACCGCCGTGCGCGCCGACCCGCTCGGGCTGCTGCGCCGCGAGCGCCGGCTCAGCGAGATGGACACCCTCTACGTGCACCCCAAGACGCTGCGCGTCGAGGGCTCCGCCGCCGGCCTGGTCCGTGACCTGGAGGGCCGCACGGTCCCGAAGGTCTCCGACAACGACGTCTCCTTCCACGCCCTGCGCGGCTACGTCGCCGGCGACGACCGCCGCCACATCCACTGGAAGTCGAGCGCCAAGACGGGCACCCTCATGGTGCGCCAGTTCGAGGAGACCCGGCGCTCCCACCTGCTGACCATGGTGAGCTCGCGGCTGGAGGACTACGTCTCCGACGACGAGTTCGAGCTCGCGATCTCCATCGCCGGCTCGCTCGGCACGCAGGCCCTCGCCGACGGCCAGCAGCTGAGCGCGGCCGCGTCCCACGGGTCCCTGCCGTCGTCCTCGGCCCAGCGCTTCCTGGACGGCCTGTCGGGGCTGACGTACGACTGGAAGGCAAAGCACCTCGTCGACGTCGCCCGCTACCTGAGCGTCGACGAGCTGGCCGCCAGCGTGATGGTGCTGTGCATCGGCTCCGGGGTGAGCATCACCGAGCTGCGCCGCGCCCGGCAGTACCTCCCGGTCGACACCCGGGTCATCGCCGTGCGCTGCATCCTCGGCGAGGAGCCGTCGGTGCGCTGGCTCGGCGACCTCGCGGTCGCCACGGTCGGGCGCCTCGAGGAGCTCGGCGTCGCCGTACGGAGGGTCTCGGCATGAGCGCCGTGCACCCGCCGGGCCCGCCGCCCCCGCCGCCGCCCCCGCCGTCCCGGCCCCCGGGCCCTCCGCCCGGCAGCCCGCCGCCCGGTCCGCCGGTGCGCGCCGCCGAGGCGAGCGCCAGCGGACCCGTCGTGGTGGTGCCGCAGCGCAAGGGCCGGCCCGGCACCCTGCCGTCGTGGTGGCTGGCGCTCGTCGACGCCGTGCTGCTCATCGGCCTCGGGGTGCTCTGCGCCTGGCCGCTGGGTGCGGCCTACGTCGGCGAGCGCTGGCTGGTCGCCGTGGTCGCCGGGCTCACTGTCGGCGTCGCGATCGCGTGGCTGAGCGCGCGACTGCGGCTCGGTGCCTGGCTGACCCTGCTCACCACGGCGGCGGCGTACCTCGCGATCGGGTCGGCCGTGGTGGTGCCCGACCGCGCGCGCAACGGGGTGCTGCCGACGGCCGACTCGCTGCGCGACCTCGTCGTCGGCACCGTGCACACCTGGCGCGAGTCGCTGACCCTGCCGGTGCCCCTCGCGGAGACCGGCACGGTGCTCATCGCCCCGCTCCTGCTCGGCCTGCTCGGCGGGCTGGTGGCTGCAATCCTGCTCTGGCGCACGCGCCGCTCCGGCCTCGCCGGACTCGTGCTCGCGGTCGTGCTGGTCGTCGCCTGCGCCTTCGGTGACATCACCGCCGAGGCCAGCCTCACCCGCGGCCTGGCGGGCGCGGCGATCGGCGTGGTCTGGCTGCGCTGGCGTGCGCAGCGGCACGTCAAGGCGCGCTGGGGCCGGCGCATCGCGGGCACCCTCGCCGTCGTCGCGGTGGCCGGTGGGGCGGCGGTCGGGCTGACCGCCATGTCGGACGCCGGCGAGCAGCGCGTCGTGCTGCGCGACCACGTGGACCCGCCGTTCGACCCGCGCGACTACCCGAGCCCGCTGGCCAAGTTCCGCTACTACAAGAAGCCGCCGGTGCGCTCCGGCACGACGCTGTTCACCGTCGACGGCCTCGAGAGCGGCACGCTGGTGCGCCTCGCGACGATGGACTACTACGACGGCATCGTCTGGAACGTGTCGGGCGGTCCCGGCGCGGTCCACGACTCCGGGACCTTCCGACGGCTGCGCAACGACCCGGAGGCCAACCTCCGGGCGACCCACCGCGGCACGATCACCATCGGGGGCTACACCGGGGTGTGGGTGCCCAGCGTCGGCGAGACCCTGTCGATGACGCCGCTGATGGGCGGCGAGGTCGACGGTGACGCGGCCGGCGAGCTGGTGATCAACCGGGAGACCGGCACCGTCGCCCAGATCGGCGGCGTGCGCGAGGGCACCGCCTTCCAGATCGACGCGGAGCTGCCGCCGGCGCTCTCCGACGAGGAGATCCGGCTGCTGCGGGCGGACAGCTCCGTGGCGATGCCGGCCCCGAAGGTCGTGCCCGAGGAGCTCGTCGAGCGCGTCGAGCGGTGGGCGGTCGCCATGGGCTTCGACGGCGGCTCCGACGGCGAGGTCGCGATGTTCCTGCGCGACGCCTTCCGCGAGCGCGGCTACTACTCCGACGGCCTCGACGACTTCACGCCGTCCGGGCACGGCTTCAGCCGGCTCGCGGTGCTCACCCGCACCGCCACGCCCGTCGGCAACGCCGAGCAGTACGCCGCCGCGATGGCGCTGATCGGCCAGCAGATGGGCCTGCCCATCCGGGTCGTCATCGGGTTCAAGGTGCCGCCGGGCCAGGGCGTCGTGCGGGGCGAGCACGTCACCGCGTGGACCGAGGTGAAGTTCGAGGACGTCGGCTGGGTGCCCTTCGACCCGACCCCGCCCGAGGACCAGAAGCTGCGCAAACCCAACGACGAGCCCAACGAGGAGCCGCAGCCGCAGGTCCTGCAGCCGCCGCGAATCCCGGGCGAGCCCAAGGAGGCCAGCGACAACCTCCAGCAAGGCGACGGCGAGCGGTCCAACATCGACCTGCTCGAGGTGCTCGGCACGATCCTCGGGATCGTCCTCGACATCGCGAAGCTGGCGCTGCTGACCCTGCCCCTGTGGGGCGTGCTGCTCTACAAGTTCCTGCGCCGCCGGCGACGTCGCCGCGCGCCGGACGCGACGGCGCGGCTGACCGGCGCCTGGCGCGAGCTCTCCGACCGGATGCGCGACCTCGGCGTGCGACCGGCACCGGGGGCCACCCGCCGCGAGAGTGCCTACGCCGCCGCGGACCGGTACGACGTCGTACCGGTCGTGACGCTGGCCCACACCGCCGACCGCCACGTCTACGGCACCGACGAGCCGACCCCGGAGGAGGCGCAGGCCTACTGGTCCGACGTGGACACCGCGCTGAAGCGGATCCGCAAGGAGACGCCGTGGTGGCGCCGGGTCGTCGCCCGCTTCTCGCTGGCCTCGGTGCCGTGGCGCCCCGCCGTCGAGCACGTGCGCTTGCGCCTGGCCCGCGCCGGCCGCGCCGTGGGCCGGGCCGTGGCCGGCCTGCCGCCCGTGGTGAGGGCGCGCACCGCCGTGCGCCAGCGGGTCGAGCGGCGCCGGGCTGCTAGCCTCAAGCGCGGAAATTGACCGGACACGAACTGKGGCGGGCCCGGACCCGCGACTCTCGGGGGAGTGCTTCATGAAGTTTCGTCGCTGGATCGGTGCCGGCTCGGCGGTCGTGCTGGGGCTCGGGCTGGGGCTGCAGCCCACGGCGGCCCACGCCGCCGCGGGCGACGCGAGCCTGGTGATCGGCACCTGGGTCCGGGCCAACGACATCGGCTGCGGCGAGCCCGCCTGGCGCGCTGCGACCAGGACCAAGAACCTGCCTGCCGACGGACGCACGCGCGCGGTCCGGCTCAACCAGAGCGGCAAGGCCGCCGGCAGCACCGTCAAGGCCTACCGGTCCTCGGAGGGCACCTACAACGCGAGCGGCTGGGGCACCCGCAAGCTGAAGGTCAGCCTGTCCGTGCGGCTCTCGGCCACCGCGAACCCGTCGCGGATCTGCTGGGTCAACTCGTTCGTCGGCAAGGCCGAGATCTACACGGTGCGGATGAGCGCGCCCAAGAAGTCCTGGATGGTGGTGCGCAGCCGCGGTGCCAAGCAGGGCAGTGCCGAGGCGAACATCGGCGTGCAGGGCCCGACCACCGCGACCAGCGCGTGGGTGGCGCCCGGCAAGCCCGTCACCAGGCTGGTGCCCAAGGGCGAGTACACCCTGGGCAGCCGGGTGAAGCCGAGCATGAGCGTCCCGGCACGGACCACCAGCACCCGCACGGCGTCGGCCTCCATCGTCGGCACGGTGGCGCTCTACCCGATCGGCACGCTGCGGGCGCGCAGCGGGAACGGCAAGTCCTTCCTCAAGCCCGGCCACCGCGACTGCTCGAAGAACCGGGTCAAGGTCGGGCTGACGGCGGCCGCGCGGACCAAGGCCCGCAAGATCACCTTCACCGTCGACGGCAAGAAGCGGTTCACGCTCACGGGCGCGAAGCTGAAGCAGACGTCGGTCTTCGTCGGCCGGATCCCGAAGAAGACCGCGGGCACGATCAAGGCGAACATCGTGCTGAAGTCGGGTGCGAAGAAGACGGCGAAGTCGACCTCCTGGCCCTGCGCCTGAGCCGCGCCCAGCCCGCGGCCGCCGGGGCGGCCACGGTGTGACGTGCACCCCGACGGCTTGCCGTCGCCGCAGGTCAGCCGCCATACTCGTGCAGAACTAGAACGTGTTCTACATGGGGGACTGCGGGTGTACGACTTCGAAGGCTCGTCCGGGGACGGCGCCGGCCACACCGGCCACGGCCCGGCACGGGCGCTGATGCTGCTGGAGCTGCCGCGCTGGACCGTGGAGTACGGCGCCTCGCGGGTGCTCGACGCCGCGCAGTCCGTCGCGCAGACCGTCTCCCTGGCCGACCGCGACCTCGGGGCCGGGCGCCCGGTGCTGGTGCTGCCCGGCTTCTCCGCGCACGACGGGCTCACCGGCCGGCTCCGCGGCCACCTGCGCCAGCGCGGGTGGAAGGTGCACGGGTGGGGCCTGGGCAGCAACCACGGGCTCACCGAGCGGATCATGACCGGTCTGCCGCAGCGCTTCGCCGAGGTCGCCGCCCGCTACGACGAGCCGGTCAGCGTCGTGGGCTGGAGCTTCGGCGGCCTGCTGGCCCGCTGGCTCGCCCACGAGCACCCCGACCAGGTCCGCCAGGTCGTCTGCCTCGGCTCGCCGTGGCGCGCCGAGGGGGAGCGCACCCGCGCGACCGCCATGTTCGAACGCTCGCGGGTGCGGCACGGCATCGTCGACAACGCCCGCGAGATCGTCGACCAGCTGCGCGGCCCCGTCCCGGTGCCGCTGACCGCGGTGTGGTCGAAGAGCGACGGAATCGTGCCGTGGCGCGGGTGCACCGTCGACGAGCACGACGGGTCGGACGGCCGCGCGCCGGCCGAGAACGTCGAGGTGGTCAGCAGCCACGTCGGCATGGTCGCCAACCCGCTGGTCCTCTCCGTCGTCGTCGACCGGCTCCGCCAGGACCCCGCGGCGTGGGAGCCCTTCGCCTGGCGCAACCTCCTGCCGGGCCACCAGCCCGCCGAGCACCCCGCCGACCGGACCGGAGCGGCGTCGTGAGCGCGCTCGAGGCGCGCGATCCGTCGTACGTCGCGGCCGTGCTGCCGGCGCTCAAGCTGGCCATGCGCGGCTACTTCCGCTCCACCGTCACCGGCATGGAGAAGGTCCCCGAGGGCGGCGCGCTCCTCGTCGGCAACCACTCCGGCGGCCTGATGCCGATGGACGTGCCGATCATCGCCGTCGCCTTCGCCGAGGAGTTCGGCGCCGAGCGGCCGCTGTTCTGCCTCGCGCACGACATGCTGTTCACTGCCGCGGCCGGCCCGGTGATGCGCAAGTTCGGCTTCGTCAACGCCACCCGCGAGGCGGCCCACGAGATCCTGACCTCGGGCGGCGTCACCATCGTCTTCCCCGGTGGCGACTACGACACCTTCCGGCCCACCCTCAGGGCCAACGTCGTCGACTTCAACGGGCGCACGGGCTACCTGCGCACGGCCCTGCGCGCAGGCGTCCCGGTGGTGCCGGTCGTGTCCATCGGTGGCCAGGAGACCCAGCTCTTCCTCTCCCGCGGGCAGTGGATCGGGCGGCACTCGCCGCTGCGCGGGCTGATGCGCACCGACCTGTTCCCGATCGGCTTCGGCTTCCCGTTCGGCCTGGTCCCGGCGCCGCTGAACTTCCCGCTGCCGTCCAAGATCACCACCCGCGTGCTCGACCCGATCGACGTCGAGGCGGAGTTCGGGCCCGACCCCGACCTCGCCGAGGTCGACGAGGTCGTCCGCTGGCGGATGCAGGACGCGCTGAACGAGCTGGCCGGTGAGCGACGCTTCCCGGTGCTGGGGTGATCGCGATGAGCCTCCTGCAGAAGCTGCGCACCCAGCTGTGGGTCCTCAGGATGCTCGTCAGCTCGCGGATGCTCGTGCTGATGAGTCCGGCGAAGTACGTCCGCCTCGTCCAGGTGCTGCGCCGCCAGGGCACCAACGCCACCACCGCGTTCTCCATCGCCGCCGTGCGCCGCCCGCGCGGCACCGCGCTCGTCGACGAGCGCGGGTCGCTGACCTGGCAGGAGCTGCAGGACCGCGCCGACGCGCTCGCCGCGGGCCTGCTGGCCGTCGCCGCCGGCCCCGAGGGGGGCATCGACACCCTGGCCGTGCTGTGCCGCAACCACCGCGGGTTCGTCGACTCCCTGCTGGCGAACTCCCGCCTCGGCGGCAGCGCGCTGCTCCTGAACACCGGCTTCTCCGGCCCGCAGCTCGCCGACGTCATGGAGCGGGAGGGCGCCCGGGTCATCGTCTACGACGAGGAGTTCGCCGGCGTCGTCGCGGACGCCCGTGCCCGCATCGGCGGGCTCGTCGAGGTGCTCTCCTGGACCGACGAGCCGGTCGCCGAGGGCGTGCTCAGCACCGAGGGCCTCATCGCCGCGCACGCCGGCCAGGTCCCGCCACGACCGGCCGGCAGCGGCCGGGTCGTGCTGCTCACCTCCGGCACCACCGGCACCCCGAAGGGCGCCCGCCGCAGCGGCGGGGGCGCCGACGAGCTCGCCGGCATGCTGGAGAAGATCCCGTGGCGTGGCGAGGAGACCGCCGTCGTGGTCGCCCCGATGTTCCACGCCTGGGGCTTCGGCCAGCTCGTCGTCGCAGCCACGATGACGAACACCGTGGTCACGCGGCGGAAGTTCGACCCCGAGGCCACGCTGCAGCTCGTCGACGAGCACCGCGCGACCGGCCTCAGCGTCGTACCCGTGATGCTGGAGCGGATCATGGACCTCCCCGCAGAGGTCCTCGACCGCTACTCCCTGCGCTCGCTGCGCTTCGTCAGCGCCAGCGGCTCGCGGATGCGGCCGCAGTCGGTGCTGGCCTTCATGGACCGCTTCGGGGACCTGGTCCACAACAGCTACAACGCCACCGAGGCCGGCCAGATCAGCGTCGCCCGGCCCACCGACCTGCGCCACGCCGCGGACACCGCCGGCCGCCCGGTGCGCGGCACGCTGGTGCGGGTCGTCGACGACGCCGGCCGCGACGTCGGCCCCGACGTGGTCGGCCGGATCCTGGTCCGCGGCGCCTCGCCCTTCGACGGCTACACCGCCGGCGCGGAGAAGGAGTTCATCGACGGCTACATGGTCAGCGGCGACGTCGGGCGGCTCGACGCCGAGGGCCGGCTCTACGTCGTCGGCCGCGACGACGACATGATCGTGTCGGGCGGCGAGAACGTCTACCCGATCGAGGTCGAGAAGGTGCTCGGCGCGCACCCGGCCGTCCGCGAGGTCGTCGTGGTCGGCGTCGACGACGAGGCGTTCGGGCAGCGGCTGGCGGCGTACGTCGTCCTCGACAGCGCTGCCGGTGCTGCCGGTGCTGCCGGTGCTGCCGGTGGCCAGCCGGACGCCGACGACCTCAAGGCGCACGTGCGCAGCCAGCTCGCCGGCTACAAGGTGCCGCGCGACGTCGTCTTCCTCGACGAGCTGCCGCGCAACGCCTCGGGCAAGGTCGTCGCGCGCGACCTGCCGGGAGTGGCGGCGTCGTGACCGCGACGGGCGGCGGGCGGCGGGTGCGCCCGGCCATCGAGCGGATGACCGGCTTCGACGCGGGCTTCCTCTACATGGAGACCCCGTCGGTGCACATGCACACCCTGAAGATCGCGATCCTCGAGGCCGACGAGGCACTGTCGTACGACGCCTTCCAGGCCGGCATCCTGGTATGTCAGGGCCTCTGGTCCCAGTCTTGACGACGCAGAAGCGGCCCCCGCCCCTGCGGCGGCGGGTCGTCGAGGTGCCCTTCGGCATCAACCACCCGGTGTGGGTGACCCAGCGGCGCGGCGCCCCCGCCCCCCCCGCCCGCCGGCACCGGATCGGTGGCGACGGCAGCATGCGCGAGCTCGAGAAGCTGGTCGGGATCATCACGAGCACGCCGCTGCACCGCGACCGCCCGCTGTGGGAGCTGCACTACTGCGAGGGCCTCGAAGGGGGCCGCGTCGCCGTGGTCGGCAAGATGCACCACGCGCTCGCCGACGGCGCCGCCGCGAACGCGCTGCTGGCGAACGTCACCGACGTGCGCACCGCGGCCACGCCCGAGCCGGTGCAGGAGGAGTACGCCACCCGCGACCGGATGCCGAGCCGCAAGAACCTGCTCAAGCACGCGTGGGCCGACGCCGCCCGCCAGGCGTTCGAGCTGCCCGGCCTGCTGCGGCGCACCCTGCGCGGCATCCGGGCCGTGGTCCGCGCCCGCCGGGCCGGAGCCGCCGCGCCGCTGCCGGTGCTGCACGCCCCACGGGTCTCCTTCAACGGCTCGCTCACCCCGATGCGCTCGTTCGCGACGGTCACCCTGCCGCTGGCCGAGATGAAGCGCATGCGCGCCCAGCACCCCGGGGTCACCCTCAACGACGTCGTGCTGGCCATCACCTCCGGCGCGCTGCGCCGCTGGCTCGCCGCGCACGGCGAGCGCCCCGCGTCCTCGCTGCTGGCGGGAGTCCCCGTCAGCACCGACGAGCGGGGCAGCGTGCCGCGGCTCGGCGGCAACCGGGTCTCCAACCTGTTCACCACCCTCGCCACCGACGTCGACGACCCGGCCGAGCGGCTGCGGCGGATCGCGGAGACGACCGCCCACGCCAAGGAGATCCACGCCCGGCTCGGCGCGTCGATCCTCGTCGACTGGTCGCAGTTCACCCCGCCCCGGCCGTTCGCGGCTGCAGTGCGTGCCTACTCCCGCGCCCGGGCCGCCTCCTGGCACCCGCCGGCGTTCTCGGCGATCGTCTCCAACGTGCCCGGACCGCGGGAGCCCGTCGCCGTCGGGGGAGCGCGGCTCGCCGACCTGTTCAGCGTCGGCCCGCTGGTCGACGGCATCGGGCTCAACGTGACGGTGTGGTCCTACGTGGACCGGATGAACTTCTCGCTGCTCGCCTGCCCCGACCTGCTGCCCGACGTGCACGTGCTGGCGTCGTACTTCCCCGACGCGCTGGCCGAGCTCGACCTCGAGGCGGCCGACCGGCCCGCCACCCCCGCGCGGCCCGACGCCCCCGAGCAGAGGAACATCTCGTGACCACCCAGCTGGCCCGCGCCGCGGGCCGCCACGTCCTCAAGGGGTCGTACGTCGCCGCCCGCACCAGCGGCCGGGTCGCCGTCGCCGGCCTGCGCGTCGGCATCCGTGCCACCCAGCAGTTCCCGGACCTGCCCGAGCTCCCCGAGGGGAGGTACGTCGACCTGCCCGGTCGTGGCGAGGTGTACGTCGTCGACACCGGCGCCCCGCGCGAGGGCGCGCCGACGCTGCTGCTCTTCCACGGCCTCGCCACCACGGCGTACCTCAACTGGTTCAGCACCCTCGACGAGCTGCGCGCCGAGAACCGCGTCGTCATGCTCGACCAGCGCTGGCACGGGCGCGGCATCGTGTCCGACCGGTTCTCGCTCGAGGAGTGCGCCGACGACACCGCGGCGGTGCTCGAGCAGCTCGGCGTCGTCCGGGCCGTCGCCGTCGGCTACTCGCTCGGCGGGGCGCTGGCCCAGACGTTCTGGCGCCGCCACCCCGAGCGCACCGCGGGGCTGGTGCTCGCCTCCACGGCCGCCTGCTGGCGGGGCAACCTCGGCGACGCGCTGTTCTACCCGGCGCTCGGCCTGGCCAACGACCGGCTCCGGCCGCACTACCGCTCGCGGGTCGCAGAGGTGCGCAGCGGGCTCGCCGACGTCGCGCTCGCCGGCGCCGAGCTGTCCACGTGGGCATGGGCGGAGTTCCGCAGCACCAGCGTGTGGGCGATGCCCGAGGTGCTCGGCGTGCTCGGCACCTTCGACGCCCGGCCGTGGCTGGGGGAGGTGGACGTCCCGACGGCGGTCGTCGTCACCTCCCGCGACCGCGCGATCAGCCCGTCGCGCCAGCGGGCGATGGCCGCAGCGATCCCCGGGGCCGTCGTGCACGAGGCACCCGGCGGGCACGCCTCGGTCGTCTTCGACGTGGAGCGCTGGCGCCCGGTCTTCCTCCGCGCGGTCGCCGAGGTCGTCGAGCGCGCCGGCAATCAGGCCTGGTGCACGTAGGAGTCGAGCTGGTCCCGCTCGAACTGCAGCTGGTCGATCTTGTGCTTGACCACGTCGCCGATGCTGATGATGCCGATGACGCGGTCGTCCTCCGCGACGGGGATGTGGCGGAAGCGCCCCTCGGTCATCACGTGCATCACCTGGTCGAGGTCGTCCTCGGGGGAGCAGGTGCGCACCTCGGTGGACATGATCGCCGACACCACGTTGTTGATGACGGTGCCGTCGTTGTGCAGCGTGCGGACGACGTCGCGCTCGGACACGATCCCGTCGAGCGTCGTACCGTCCGCGCTGACGAGCACCGCCCCGATGTTGTGCTCCGCCAGCGTCGCGAGGAGCTCGCGCACCCCGGCGTCCGGGCGGATGGTCACCACGTCCTTGATGGCCTTGGCCTTGAGCACGTCACTGATGCGCATGTGACGCAGGTTACTCGGCGGCGGGGTCCCCGTCACCGGTCTCTTCCGCGGCGCGCTGCCGGCGCGCGCGCAGGTCGGACACCGTGCCCGGGCCGGTGCGCGGCCAGTCCGGGTCGTCGTCGCCCCCGCTGGTGCTGCCGATGAACGACAGCGCGGCCTCGTGCAGGTGGCCGTTGCTGGCCAGCGCGTTGCCGCCCCACGGGCCGTCGCGGCCGTCGAGGGAGGTGAACCGCCCGCCGGCCTCGCGCACGATGATGTCGAGCGCGGCCATGTCGTAGACCTCGAGCTCCGGCTCGGCGGCCAGGTCGACGGCGCCCTCGGCGAGCAGCATGTAGGACCAGAAGTCGCCGTAGGCGCGGGTGCGCCACACCCGCCGCATCAGCGCGAGCACGTCCTCGCCGATGCCGCGGTCCTCCCAGCCGCTGAGGGAGGAGTACGAGAACGACGCGTCCTCGAGGCGTCGTACGTCGGAGACCTGGCACTGGGTCGCCTTCATCAGCGACTTGCCGGTCCACGCGCCCTGGTCCTTCGACGCCCACCAGCGACGCTGCAGCGCCGGCGCGGAGACCACGCCGAGCACGACCTCGTCGTCGACCACGAGGGAGATCAGCGTCGCCCACACCGGGACGCCGCGCACGAAGTTCTTGGTGCCGTCGATCGGGTCCACGATCCAGCGGCGCTGCGAGTGCCCGGACGTGCCCTGCTCCTCGCCGGTGACGGCGTCGCGGCTGCGGGCCTTCGACAGGGTGCGCCGGATCGACTCCTCCACGGCCTGGTCGGCGTCGGTCACCGGGGTCAGGTCCGGCTTGCTCATCACGTGCAGGTCGAGCGCGCGGAAACGGGCCTGGGCCAGCGAGTCCGCGTCGTCGGCGAGCAGGTGCGCCAGGCGAAGGTCGTCGGTGTAGTCGGGTGCGGCCACAGGGGCACCCTAGCGGCGTGGGGTGTGGCGGCGCCCCGCGCGGTCGTGCAGGATTCAACCATGGAGATCGACGGCATCCCGCTCCACCCGCTCGTCGTGCACGCTGCGGTCATCCTCACGCCGGTCGCAGCACTGCTCGCGCTGGCCTACCTGGTGCCGTCCTGGCGCGACCGGCKGCGCTGGCCGATGGCCGTCGGTGCGGTGGTGTCGCTCGGTGCGGTGCTGACCGCCTTCCTCACCGGCCGTGACTTCCGCAGCTCGGAGCGCTTCGACACCGCGTCCGGGGAGTTCGCCGAGAAGCTCACCACCCACGAGGACCTCGGCGCCTACCTGCTGTGGTGGACCATCGCCTTCGCCGTGATCGCGCTCGTCAACGCGCTGCTGCACGTCTCGGCGTCCACGACCGCCTGGCTGCGCTGGGTCCTCGGCGCCCTGCTCGCCATCGACGCCCTCGCCGTCCTCGTCATCGTCGTCGTCACCGGCCACTCCGGCGCCGACGCCGTCTGGGGCATGTAGCCGTCCCCACCCCCTCCCGACTCCCACAAGATGTCGAGACGTCACTTGTGGCGGGTCGAGGCGTCACTTGTGGCGGGTTGAGTGGTCACTTGTGGCGGGTTGAGTGGTCACTTGTGGCGGGTTGAGTGGTCATCTGCGGCGGGTCGAGTGGTCACCTACGGCGGGTTGAGTGGTCAGACGCGGCGCGTGCGCGAGAACTGACCAGTCGACCGGCCACGACCGACCACCCGACAGGCCAGAAGTGACCACTCAACCCGCCGGAAGTGACCACTCAACAGGCCGGAAGTGACGTCTCGACGGGGTGGCGAGGGGTCAGTAGTCGGTGACGGAGCGGGCGGCGAGGAGGCGACGGAAGGAGACGACGCGCTCGGGGTCGGCCTCGCCGCTGGCGATCGCCTCGTCCAGGCCGCACTCGGGCTCGTCCTCGCCGTGGGTGCAGCCGCGGGGGCAGTCCTCGGTCATCTCGTCGAGGTCCGGGAAGGCCTCGATCAGGTGCTCGGGCTGCACGTGCGCGAGGCCGAAGGAGCGGATGCCCGGGGTGTCGATGATCCAGCCGCCCTCGCCCCACCCGGCCGGCAGCGGCAGCAGCACCGCGGAGGTCGAGGTGTGGCGGCCGCGGCCGGTCACGGCGTTGACGTCGCCGGTCTCGCGCCGCGCGTCCGGCACGAGCGCGTTGACGAGGGTCGACTTCCCGACGCCGCTGTGCCCGACCAGCACGCTCACCTGACCCGCGAGGCGCTCCTTGACCTCGTCGAGGCCGAGGATCGCCCGCTCCGGCCCGCGGCGGGTGACCACCCAGGGCACGCCGAGGGAGCGGTACGTCGACAGCAGGACCTCGGGGTCGGCCAGGTCGGACTTGGTGAGGCAGAGCAGCGGCGCCAGCCCGGCGTCGTACGCCGCCACCAGGGCGCGGTCGATCAGCCGCGGTCGCGGCTCGGGGTCGGCGAGCGCGGTGACCACGACGAGCTGGGTGGCGTTCGCGACCAGCACGCGCTCGACCGGGTCGTCGTCGTCCGCGGTCCGGCGGAGCACGGTCGAGCGCGGCGTGACCTCGACGATCCGTGCGAGCGAGCCCTCGGCGCCCGACACGTCACCGACGACGCGCACGCGGTCGCCGACGACGACGCCCTTGCGGCCGAGCGGGCGGGCCTTCATCGCCGTCACCACGTGTGCGTCGTCGCCCTCTCCGACGAGCAGCGTGTAGCGCCCGCGGTCCACGGTGACGACGAAGCCGTCGACCGCGTCGTCGTGGGTGGGCCGGTCCTTCGTCCGCGGGCGGGTACGACGGCGGGGACGCTCGTAGTGCTCGACGTCGTGCTCGTCGTAGCGCCCCATCAGCCCTCGCTCCGTCCCTGGCCCGGTCTCAGAACAGCCCGGACCAGAAGGTCGCGAAGTCGGGGAAGGTCTTGCTGGTCGTGGCGACGTCCTCGACGAGTACGCCCGGCACGGCGGCGCCGATGATCACGCCGGCGTGGGCCATCCGGTGGTCGGCGTAGGTGTGGAGGACGCCGGCGGACAGGGGAGCGGGGCGGATGGTGAGCCCGTCGGGGTGCTCGTCGACGTCGGCGCCGAGGGCGCCGAGCTCGGTGGCGAGCGCGGCGAGGCGGTCGGTCTCGTGGCCGCGGATGTGGGCGATGCCGGTGAGCCGGGACGGGGTCTGGGCGAGGGCGCAGAGTGCGGCGACGGCCGGGGCGAGCTCACCGACGTCGTGCAGGTCGGCGTCGAGGCCCTGCAGGCCGCGGTGCCCGCCCTCGGGGCCGGTGACCCGGAGCCCGTCGGCAGTGCGCTCGACGGAGCAGCCCATCCGGGCGAGCAGGTCGCGCAGTGCGTCGCCGGCCTGGGTCGTGGAGTCGGGCCAGTCGCGGACGGTGACCGAGCCGCCGGAGACCGCCGCGAGGGCGAGGAAGGGAGCGGCGTTGGAGAGGTCGGGCTCGATGGCCTCGTCCCGGGCGCCGACCGGACCGGGCGCGACCGTCCACCGGTCGGCCTGGCCGTCGTCGACGGTGACGCCGCGGTCGCGCAGCATGGCGATGGTCATCTCGATGTGCGGCAGCGACGGGATGGGCGCACCCTCGTGCCGCACGTCGACGCCGCCGTCGAAGCGCGCACCAGCCAGCAGCAGGGCGGAGACGAACTGCGACGACGCGGAGGCGTCGATCACCACGGTGCCGCCCGGCACCGAGCCGGAGCCGGCGACCGTGAACGGCAGCGCGCCGGGCTCGCCCTCGGCGGTGTCGTCGACCTGCACGCCGAGGCCGGCGAGGGCGGCGAGGATGCCGCGCACCGGGCGCTTGCGCATGTGCGGGTCGCCGTCGAAGTGCACCTGGCCGTCGACCAGGCCGGCGACCGGGGGCACGAAGCGCATCACGGTGCCGGCGAGGCCGCAGTCCACCGCGGCCCGTCCGCCCGGCACGGCGCCAGTCAACGGGGTCACCGACCAGTCGTCACCGGTGGTGTCGACCGTGGCGCCCAGCGCCGTGAGTGCCTGCGCCATGAGCAGGGTGTCGCGCGAGCGCAGCGCGCGTCGTACGACGGAAGGACCGTCCGAGATCGCCGCCAGCACCAGCGCGCGGTTGGTGAGGGACTTGCTGCCTGGCAGCGCGACAGTGACGTCGACGGGGGCGGAGGCCGTGGGTGCGGGCCAGTGGTCGGCAGGGGCAGGAGTGCTCATCTCCCGCGGAAGTCTAGTGAGCCGGTCAGCCCACCGCTGCCTTCGCCTTTGTGCCGAGCAGGGCGGCCTCGCGGCGGGCGTCGTGCACGGCGTGCGAGGCGCGCCACGCGAGGCCCGGCTTGCCGGCCGTGTCGAGGGCCGCGATCAGCAGCCCGCCGGCCAGCGACGCGTTCTTGGCGAAGTGCACCATCTGCTCCTTGCGCTGCGCCGGGTCGCTTGCCTCCCAGAACCGGTGGTGGCCAGCCGTCGACGGCACCAGGGTCGCGGCGAGCACCGCGGCGGACAGCCGCGGCATCTTGCCGGTCGCGAGCGCGGCACCGGCGGCCAGCTGCAGGGCGCCGCTGATCCGGACCCACGTGGTGGCGTCCTGCGGCACGTGCACCGAGCCGGGGGTGGCGTTCTCGACGGCGGGCGCGAGGGCGTCGGTCAACGGGGCGACCTGCTGGGCACGCTCGGGGGCGTCCTTGAGGTCCTGCACCCCGTTGGCGAGGAAGTACGACGCCAGGAGGGGACGGGCGAGGAGTCTGCTCAGAGCCATGTCCCTGCGTTACCCGGGGCCTGTCCGACCAGACCGCTAGATTGACGGACATGTGCGGTCGGTACGCCTCGAGCCGGAGCCCCGAGGACATCGTCGAGGAGTTCGAGGTCCTCGACCCGCGCCTCGAGCAGGCGCTCCCGCCGTCGTGGAACGTCGCCCCGACCGACGAGGTGTACGCCGTGCTGGAGCGCCGCCCGCGCAACGAGGCCGGTGAGCAGGAGGGCGACCCCGTCCGGCAGCTGCGGACCCTGCGCTGGGGCCTGGTGCCGTCGTGGGCGAAGGACGAGAAGATCGGCAGCCGGATGATCAACGCCCGGATGGAGACGGTCGCCGAGAAGCCCGCCTTCCGCAAGGCGTTCGCGTCGCGCCGCTGCATCATCCCCGCCGACGGCTACTTCGAGTGGTACGAGCTCGAGGACGGCAAGGTGCGCGGCGGCAAGCCGCGCAAGCAGCCCTTCTTCATCACCCCCGAGGACGGCTCGATCCTGGCCATGGCCGGCCTCTACGAGATCTGGCGCAACCAGGCCGTGCCGCCCGACGCGCCCGACGCGTTCCGCTGGACCTGCACGGTGTTGACCACCGCCGCCACCGACGAGCTCGGCCGCATCCACGACCGGATGCCGCTGCTCGTCGACCGCGACAGCCGCGCGGCCTGGCTCGACCCCCGGCACACCATCGACGACCTGTCCGGGCTGCTCACCCCGGCCCAGCAGGGCGGCCTGACGGCCTACCCCGTCTCCACCGCCGTCGGCAACGTCGCCAACAACGGCCCGCAGCTGGTGGAGCCGGTCCCGCTCGCCAGCGACGGTGCTGCCGGAGACGGCACCGCCGGAGCGGGCCCCGACGACGACGCGCAGGGGACGCTGCTGTGAGCGAGGAGCGCCCCGTCCCGACGGCGTACGGCGAGGGCCGGCTCGTGATGCGCCGGGCCCGCCGCCCGGTGGCGACACTGCTGCTCAGCCACGGCGCCGGCGGCGGCATCGAGGCGCGCGACCTCGCCGCGCTCGCCGCCGCGCTGCCCGGCCAGGGCATCAACGTCGCGCTGTTCGAGCAGCCGTGGCGCCGCGCGGGCAAGAAGGTCGCCTCGGCGCCCGCGACGCTGGACGTGGGCCTGCGCGCCGCCGCCGACGCGCTGCGGGTGCGCACCCCGCTCGTCGTCGGCGGCCGGTCCGCCGGGGCCCGGTCGGCCGCACGGACTGCGAAGGAGCTCGGCGCCCAGGGGTGCCTGGCCATCTCGTTCCCGCTGCACCCGCCCGGCAAGCCGGAGAAGTCCCGCCTCGCCGAGCTCGCCGGCGCCGGCGTCCCCACCCTCGTCGTCCAGGGGGAGCGGGACCCGATGGGCCGGCCCGAGGAGTTCCCCGACCCCCTGCCCGGGCGCACGGACCTGGCCGTCGTCCCGGAGGCCGACCACGGCCTCGCCGTACCCAAGCGGGCGGCGCTGACGGAGGCCGACGCGATGGCGATCGTGGTCGAGTCGACCCTGGAGTGGATCGTCCGCGAGGTCGTGGGGAATGACGTCGCGGGCTGAGGCGTTCCTGCCTGCATGACCGCCACGCTCGAGAGGCCCCGGATCGTCGGCCGCGTAGGCTGGGGGGCGATGACAGAGACCTCCGACCTCTCGCCCCTCGACGCCCTCGACGACGCCGAGGTGGTCGACGTCGCCAACGAGACGCCCGAGGAGCGCGCCGCCCGCTTCGAGCGGGACGCCCTGCCGTTCCTCGACCAGCTCTACGGCGCCGCGATGCGGATGACCCGCAACCCCGCCGACGCCGAGGACCTCGTCCAGGAGACCTTCGCCAAGGCGTTCTCGGCGTTCCACCAGTTCAAGCCCGGCACGAACCTCAAGGCCTGGCTGTACCGGATCCTCACCAACACCTTCATCAACAACTACCGCAAGAAGCGGCGCCAGCCGCAGCAGTCCCTCGCCGGCGACACCGGCGACGTCGAGGACTGGCAGCTGGCGCGCGCGGAGGCGCACACCTCGAGCGGCCTGAAGTCCGCCGAGATGGAGGCGCTCGAGCACCTTCCCGACAGCCAGGTCAAGGACGCGCTCCAGCGGCTCCCGGAGGAGTTCCGGCTGGCGGTCTACCTCGCCGACGTCGAGGGCTTCGCCTACAAGGAGATCGCCGAGATCATGGACACGCCGATCGGGACCGTCATGTCCCGCCTGCACCGCGGTCGTCGCCAGTTGCGCGACATGCTCTCCGACTACGTCCGGACCGGGGGAGACGCACCCCTCCAGGGAGGCAAGTGATGTCCACGCACGAGGGGCACCTCCACGACGACCCGAGCAATGCGGACTGCGCGGACTTCCTCGAGCGCATCGTCCGGCTCATCGACAACGAGCTCGAGGCCGGTGACTGCGCGGTCGTCCGCGCCCACATCGAGTCCTGCAGCCCGTGCCTGGAGCGCTACGACCTCCAGCGCACGGTCAAGGCCGTCGTCGCCCGCTCGTGCGGCGAGACCGCCCCCGCCGAGCTGCGCGCCAAGGTCCGCGTCCAGATCCAGCAGATCCAGCTCCAGATCAGCGAGGGCTGACCCTCCCGCTGCCCTGCGCTCGTACGACGAGGTGCGGGTTGTGGTTGTGCGAGGTGCGGGTTGTGGTCGTTCGAGGTGTGCCGTGTGGTTGTGCGAGGTGCGCCTTGTGGTCGTACGAGGTGCGCCGCCACGACTGACACGTCGTACCGCCACAGCTGACACTTCGCGCCGCCACGACCCGCACTTCGCGCCGCCACGACCCGCACTTCGCGCCGCCAGGATCCGCACCTTGCGCCGCCATAACCCGCACCTCGTCGAAAAAAGACGAACCCCCGGACACGGGGTCCGGGGGATTCGAGCGAACGCGCTGAGCGGGGCTCAGCTGTTCGGGCGCTTGCCGTGGTTCGCGCCCTTCTTGCGGCGCGCGCGGCGCTTGCGGCCGGTCTTGCCCATGGTTCCTCCTCGAGTCAGATCGCCCCAGTGTCTCAGGTGCGCGGGGCGGTGCGGAAATCGGCCCGCAGGCCGGTCGGGCGCGGACAGCCGGGGTCAGCGCAGCCGGGACAGGAAGCGCTCGGCGTCGACCACGACGCGGGTGACCTCGCCGGAGCCGACCAGCTTGCCGGGGGAGCCGTCCGGAGCGACGTTGCGGACGGCGACGGCGAAGCGGCGCAGCCGGCCGTCGACGTGCACCTGGCGCGCGGTCACCTCGACCCGGCCGCCGACGGGGGTGGCGGCGAGGTGCTCGATCTCGACCCGGGTGCCGACGCTGGTCTCGCCGTCGAGGAGGTCGTCCTCGACGGCGGTGCAGGTCGCGGCCTCGCACCAGGCGAGCAACCGCGGCGTGCCGAGCACCGGCAGGCTCCCGGAGCCGACCGCGATCGCCGTGTCGGCGTGGGTGACGGTGAAGGACAGGGTCGCGCTGCCCACGCTCAGATCCCGAAGGTGTTGCGCGGGTACGGCGCGTCGACGTCGGTGATGACGTTGACCAGGTAGGGCACGTCCGCCGCGAACGCCCGGTCGAGCGCGGGACCGATCTGCCGCGGGTCGGTGACCTGCTCGCCCGCCCCGCCGAGGGCGGAGACCACCTGGTCGTACGACGTGCGCGGAGCGAGGTCCGCGGCGACGTCGTACCCGTAGAGCATCTTCATCGGGCCCTTCTCCAGGCCCCACGCGGAGTTGTTGCCCATCACCATGACCACGGGCAGGTCGTGGCGCACGAGGGTGTCGACGTCCATCAGCGAGAAGCCGGCGGCGCCGTCGCCGAGCAGCAGCACGACCTGCGACGACGGCCGGGCGATGCGGGCGGCGATCGCGGCGCCGAGCCCGGCGCCGAGGCAGCCGTAGGGGCCGGGGTCGAGCCAGCAGCCCGGTCGCCTCGGCTCGACGAACTTGCCGGCGAAGGAGACGAAGTCGCCTCCGTCGCCGATCACGACCGCGTCGTCGGCCAGCCGCGGCACGAGCTCTCCGTAGATCCGGGCCGGGTGGATCGGGTCGGCCTCGGCGCCGAGCAGCTCGGCGTCGCGGGCGGCCGCCTCGGCGGCGGTCTCCTGCAGCGAGGCGACCCACGCGCTGGAGTCGGCGCGCGGCCTGCCTGCGAGCGCCTCGAGCAGCCCGTCAAGGACGGCGGTGAGGTCGCCGGAGACGTGGTCGGCGAGCGGGGCGTGGTGGGAGACCTGGTCGGCCGAGTCCGCGACGTGTACGACGGCCGCCGGGTCCGCTCCGTCCTTGCCGCCGAACACGCCGAAGCCGAGGCGGAAGTCGAGCGGCGTGCCGACGACCACGACCAGGTCCGCCCCACCGAGCGCGGCCCCGCGGGCCTTGGTGACCAGCAGCGGGTGCCCGCCGGGGACGATGCCCCGGCCCATGCCGTTGGTGATCGCGGGCAGCCGCATCTCCTCCACCAGGCGCAACGCGGCGACCTCGGCGCGGTCGGCCCACACGTCGGTGCCGAGCACGAGGACAGGTCGCTCGGCGCGGGCGAGGAGCCCGGCGATGCGGTCGATCGCGTCGGTGTCGGGGACCTCGCCCCGGGGCTCGCCGACGACCGGCAGGCGGCCGGTGCCGACGTTGAAGAACTCGTCCATCGGCACGTCGACGTAGGTCGGGCCGCGGTGCGAGGAGCGAGCCAGCCGGAACGCGGTGTCGATGCCGGCGGTGACGTCGTCGGCGGTCATGAGCGTCGCGGCGTGCTTGGTGACCGGGGCGACGATCGGCAGGTGGTCGATCTCCTGGAGGGCGCCGCTGCCCCACCGGTTGTTGGGGGCGCGGCCCCCGACGACGACCATCGGCGATCCGGCGAAGGTCGCCTGGGCCAGCGCGCTGACGCCGTTGGTCACGCCGGGACCGGCGGTCAGCACGGCGAGGCCGGGCACGCGGGTGAGCTTGCCGGTGGCCTCGGCGGCGAAGGCCGCGGTCTGCTCGTGGCGCACGTCGACCAGGCGCACCGGCGTGCCGGCGTCGGGGCCCTCCTCCTGCTGGCTCCTGACCGCGCCGTCGTACATCGGGAAGACGTGGGCGCCGGAGAGGGTGAACATCGTCTCGACGCCGTGGGCGCGGGCGACGGCGACGGCGAGCTCGCCGGCGTGGCCGTCGAGCTCCGCGCCGGTCTGCGGGGTGGTCGGGTCGTCCGGGGGAGTGGTCGTGGTCACGTCCGCACAGTAGCGACCGCGAGCCCGCAAGCCGAGGAGCCCGTGAGCCAGGAGCCAGGAGCCGGAGCGCGGGGGCCGGGGTCAGGTGAGGAACTCGGGGTGCACCCGGCGCAGCGACGCGACCAGCGACAGCAGCAGGTCCGGGCGGATGGCCGGGTGGTGCGGCGAGACGGTCAGCTGGAGGTAGAGCGAGCGCAGCACGGCCTGGGCGTTCCCGGTCACAAGCGCCGGGTCCCGCCCGGTGCGCACCCGCGCCCGGGCGCCGGCCTCGAGGCGGCGCACCCACGGCTCGACGACGTTGAGCGGCACCCGGTCGCGGCGCAGCACCTCCATGACGGCGTGCGCGATGCGGTCCGGCTCGCCGTGCACGAGCAGCGGCGTGTCCGCCTGGAGGACGCGGTCGGCGATGACGTCGAGGACGACGGTGAGCTCGGTGGCGCCGAAGTACGGCGAGCGGGCGAGTGCCCCGAGCGCGTCGGCGCCGTGGGCGGCGGCGTGCGCCCAGCCCTTGCCGTCCACCCAGCCACGCAAGTCGCGCTCGCGGACGTACCACGCCATGAGCCGGTCGCCCCACTGCATGATCCGGCTCGGCGGCTGGCGGCGCACCCGGGTGTCGCGGTCGATGCACTCGGCCAGCACCAGCGCGGAGAAGCTGCGGCGGAAGACGGTGTCGGTGCCGGACTCGCCCAGCCCGACCTCCAGGCCGGCGCACATCCCGTCGCCGAGCCCGGCCAGCAGGTCGTCGTACACGCCGTGCTCGGTCCAGGTGGCCAGGAACGGGTAGGCGAGGCCGTCACGGACGTGCGGGTCGGGGTCGCCCAGCATCCGGGTCAGGTCGGCGGTGAGGTCGGAGAGCCGGTGCTCTGCGGGCGGGGTCCGTTCACCGTTGCGGAGCCCCTGCTGCAGGCGTGCCCAGTCCACCGACGCCATTCAGAAATACCCCTCACGGACCAGCCCGACCTTGATCCCCCATGCCTGCTGACAGGCTTCCGGTGCATTGTGCCAAAAGGGGTGAAGCGTCCGGGTGTCCGGTCCGTTACGTTTGCCGTCGTGCCCTCCCTGTCCGCGATCGCCCGCCGCCACACCGAGCTGGCGCCCGGTGACATCGCGTGGCTGCAGCTGCTCCAGGCCGACTGGCAGGTCATCGCCGACCTGTCCTTCGCCGACCTCGTGCTGTGGCTGCCCGACCGCGAGGGGGGCGGCTTCTGGGCGGGCGACCAGATGCGGCCGACGACCGGCCCGACGGCCTTCGTCGACGACATCGTGGGCACCTTCCTCCCGCTCGGGCGGCGCAGCCTGGTGGACGCCGCCTACGAGCTCGGCCGGATCGCGCGCGAGGGCGACCCGGAGTGGCGCGACGACGTGCCGGTGCGCGTCGAGGCGATCCCGGTGCGCCACGACGGCAGGGTGATCGCCGTCGTCAGCCGCAACACCAACCTGCTCGGCGTGCGCACGCCGTCGCTGCTGGAGATCAACTACCTCCAGGCCGCCTCCGACCTCGCGAACATGATCGCCGGCGGGCTCTTCCCGAGCACCGCCCAGCGCTCCGACCACGCGGACTCGCCGCGGGTGGGCGACGGCTTCCTGCGTGTCGACGCGGAGGGCCGGGTCGTCTACGCCAGCCCCAACGGGCTCTCGGTCTACCGCAAGCTCGGGCTGACCGGCGACCTCACCGGCCACCGCCTCACCGACCTGACCCGGGAGCTGGTGCCGTCGAAGAAGCGCCCGGACGAGGAGACGCTCAGCGCCGTCCTCGGCGGCCGCGCGCACCGGGACACCGAGCTCGGCTCGGCCGGCGGGCCGGGCGACGGGGTGTCGGTCATCGCCCGCTCCATCCCGCTGCGGCCCAAGGGCGAGCACATCGGCGCGATGATCCTGCTGCGTGACGTCACCGACCTGCGCCGCCGCGACCGCGAGCTGGTCACCAAGGACGCGACCATCCGCGAGATCCACCACCGGGTGAAGAACAACCTGCAGACCGTCGCCGCGCTGCTGCGCCTGCAGGCCCGCCGGATCGGCTCCGAGGAGGCGGTGTCCGCGCTGGAGGAGGCGGTACGCCGGGTCGGGTCGATCGCGATTGTGCACGAGATCCTCAGCCAGGCGGTCGAGGAGACGGTCGCCTTCGACGACATCGCCGACCGGCTCGCGCGGCTGGTCACCGACGTCGGCTCGACGACCGCACAGGTCGCGGTGCGCCGCGAGGGCAGCTTCGGGGTGCTGTCCTCGGAGGTCGCGACGCCTCTGGCCATGGTGGTGATGGAGCTGATGCAGAACGCCGCCGAGCACGGCTACGCCGACGGCGGGACCGGGGAGATCGTGCTGCGGGCCGAGCGGCACGGCGCGGTGCTGGAGGTCGCGGTCGAGGACGACGGCAAGGGCCTGCCCGAGGGCTTCGACATCGACGGCGCGACCAGCCTGGGCCTGTCGATCGTGCGCACCCTCGTGGAGTCCGAGCTCGGCGGCCACCTCACGCTGGGCCACGTCCCGGACGGCGGCACGACGGCAGGCTTCACCCTCCCGATCGAATGACCGGGGGAGCGGGATGCGGCAGGGTCAGACGGGCTGACGGACGCGGGCGCGGGCGTTGCGGCGCTTGAGCGCGCGGCGCTCGTCCTCGCTGAGTCCACCCCAGACACCGTGGTCCTGCCCCGCCTCGAGCGCCCACGCGAGGCACTGCTCGCGCACGTCGCAGCGCCGGCAGACCGCCTTGGCCTCCTCGATCTGGAGGATGGCCGGGCCGGTGTTGCCGATCGGGAAGAACAGCTCCGGATCCTCGTCGAGGCATGCGGAACGGTGTCGCCAATCCATGGGTGGGAATGCTCGCTTTCGATACGTACAAGGGGGCCCGGTGTCAGGGCACACGTGAAACCGCAAAAGTGAACGGCTTCACGATCGCTCTGACTACAGTTCCAAGGAATCGGGTCCGAATCAAGGGATAAGTCCCGTTCCGTGGATCACAAATGCACTGACCATGCCGCTGTCAATGCCGGTGACCATGCCGCTGACGTCGTCGGCGGGCTCGCTGCCGTGGCCACGGGCTAGGGTCGGGGACCGTGACCGAGGGACCTGCCAGCACGCCGGACGGGACGCCACCGGGTGGAAGTACCCGGGGATCGTCGTCCAACCCGCCCCCTTTGACCGTGGCCGCCTCGCTGGTCGGGGTCCAGGCGGTGGTGCTGCTGGTGCTGGCCGTGCTGGAGTCGGCGAACCTGGCCGACGACCGGCGATCGATGGGACTCTCGACGGCGATCTTCTTCGCGGCGTACGGCGTCGTGCTGCTCGCCGCGGCGTGGGCGCTGCACCGCCGCTCCGGCTGGGCCCGGGGACCGGCGCTGATCACCCAGCTGATCGTGCTCGGGCTGGCGTGGAACGAGCGCGAGCACCCGGTGGCGGCGATCGGGCTGGTCGTGTGTGCGGCGATCGTGCTCGCCGGGATGCTGCACCCGGACACGATCGCGGTGCTGGACCGCGACCCGACGGCGGGCGACGAGGCCGACGACGCCTGATCCGCGTCGGCCGGGGCTGGCGCCGCGGCGTACGGCCTAGCCGTCCGCCTCGAGCGAGTGCCGCAGCTGCTCGAGGGTGCGGCTCAGCAGCCGCGAGACGTGCATCTGGGAGACGCCGATCTCCTCGGCGATCTGCGACTGCGTCATGTTCTTGAAGAAGCGCAGCAGCAGGATCCGCTTCTCGCGGGCGGGGAGGTTCTCCAGCAGCGGCTTGACCGACTCGCGGATCTCGACGTGCTCGAGCGCGCCGTCGTCGACGCCCATCGCGTCGAGCATGCTCTGGCCGGCGCCGCCGTCGGAGTCGTCGTCGGTGGCGTCGAGGGAGAGCGTGGAGTAGGCGTTGCTCGACTCCAGGCCCTCGACGATCTCCTCGACGGAGCAGCCGATGGCGTCGGCGAGCTCGCGCGGGGTGGGGGAGCGGCCCAGGGTCTGGGTGAGCTCGGCGGTGGAGGCGCTGATCTGCATGCGCAGCTCCTGCAGCCGGCGCGGCACGCGGATGGCCCAGCCCTTGTCGCGGAAGTAGCGCTTGATCTCACCGATGATGGTCGGCGTCGCGTAGGTGGAGAACTCCACGCCACGGTCGGTGTCGAAGCGGTCGACGGACTTGATCAGCCCGATCGTGCCGACCTGCACGAGGTCCTCGTAGGGTTCGCCACGGTTGCGGAAGCGGCGGGCGCAGTGCTCCACCAGCGGCAGGTGGAGGTGCACGAGGCGGTCGCGCGCGGTGTCGCGCTCGGCGGCGGACGCGCCCTCGTCGTGCAGCACGGCGAACAGGTCGGCGCTGCGGCGGCGGGTCTCCTCGACGGACATCGACCGCCGGTCGTCCCGAGACAGGTCGGCGGTCATGAGGCGAGCGAGGACCGCACCGTCAGCCGGACTGCATAGGTGTCGGCGGTGGTGTCGATGGAGGCCTCGGCGGCCAGGGTGGCGAGCACCTGCCAGCCGAAGCTCTCGTAGTCGGGCTCGGAGGGAGCGGAGGAGGTGGCGCTGATGGAGATGCCGAGCGAGGCGGGCTCGAGGCGGAAGACGCAGTCGAGGACGGTGCCGGGGTCGGCCTCGTCGAGCACCATCGCGGCAGCCTCCGAGACGGCGATGCGCAGGTCCTCGATGTCGTCCATCGTGAAGTCGAGGCGGGCGGCGAGGCCCGCGGTGAGGGTGCGCAGCACGGAGGCGTAGGCGCCGTCGGCGGGCAGCCTCAGCTCGACCTCTGCCGGCTCGCCGGTCGGGGCTGAGGGCTCAGCAGCGGGGACGCTCGTCTCGGACATGCCGCTCCTCCGAGTGGGAATGGGACCTGGACCGGCCCCGAGCCTACGCGAACGGCCGCGCCCCCGGACGGGGGCGCGGCCGCGCGCGTCGGTCAGCCGACCGGAACCAGGCGGATCCGGGTCAGGGTCGGATGCCCAGCAGGTCGAGCAGGATGCCGAGACCGAGGTCGTCGAGCAGCTTGTCCACGCCGAGGGTCGAGAGGACCTGGTCGAGCAGCCAGCTGAGGCCGGTGGTCTCGAGGATCTCGCCGAGGATGTTGCTCAGCACGTCGGCGCCGGGGATGACGGAGCCGCCACCGAACGCGCCGCAGAGCGGAGCCGCCTGCGGGACCTGGTCGCACAGCAGCTGCAGCGGGTTGGCGAGCGAGCCGCCACCGGGGATCAGCGAGACGAGGCCGTCGCAGATCTCCTGCGGCACGCCGGCGTCGCAGAGGAACTGGATCGGGCTGGCGGTGGCACCGCCGGCGGACACGGCCGACTTGCACTGCTCGAGCTGGACCCGGCGCGAGGACTTGACGGTCGCGGCGGAGCGGGCGGCGGCCTTGGTGTTGGCGGCCTTCTTCTTCGCCTTCTTCAGGACCTTCTTGGCCTTGACGAGGACCTTCTTCGCCTTGGCCTTCTTGGCCTTGCCCTTGGCCTTCTTGACGGCCTTGGTGGCCTTGGTGACCTTCTTCTTGGCCTTGGCGACGGCCTTCTTCGCCTTCGTGGCGGCAGCCTGCTTGGCGGAGGCCTTGTTGCTCGCCTGGTTGAAGGCGGCGGCCTGCGTCGAGCAGTTGGCGGTCGCGGCCTGCGCGGTGCCGGCGGCGGCGACCGGGGCGGGCGCGGCCGCGGTGGCGGGCGCACCGGTGACGGTCAGGGTCAGGCCCAGGCTGACAGCCAGGGCGAGGACGATCTTGATCAGGACGCGATGCATCGCGTGGGGTCTCCCTCCGGTTGGGTCCGGGCAGGTTCAGCCCGGGTACGCGAGGGATGCATCGGCAGGTCGAGCAGGAATGACAGGAAATCCTGTCGAAATGGTGGCGGAGTCCTGCGAAGCGGGTGCCGGCCCGGGTGGTGACCCGGCGGAGAACGACAGGAGCCGCGCACCCCGGAGGGTGCGCGGCTCCTGCAGTGGAGACCGGCTCAGGCCTTCTTCGCCTGCGCTCGCTGGCGCTCGCGCGACTCAGGCGTTCGCCGCCAGCCCACGAGCCCAGGGTCGGTCAGCGCGACCGAGGTCGCGCGACCGGGCTCGTGGGCTGTGGCTCACTTCTTCGTCTCCCAGAAGATCTCGGCGATCTCGTCGATCTTCGCGAGCAGCTGGTCGGCGACCTCGGCGTCGAGGCTGCCCTTGGTGCCGGTGGCGCCGGCGAGCTTGGTGGCCTCGTTCACCAGGGTGTGCAGCTGCGGGTACTTCTCGAAGTGCGGGGGCTTGAAGTAGTCGGTCCACAGCACCCACAGGTGGTGCTTGACCAGCTCGGAGCGCTGCTCCTTGATCAGGATCGCCCGGGTGCGGAAGTCCGGGTCGTCGTTGTCGGCGACCTTGGCGATGAGGGCCTTGATCGACTCGGCCTCGATGCGGGCCTGGGCCGGGTCGTAGACGCCGCAGGGGAGGTCGCAGTGCGCCGAGACCTCGATGGTCGGGGCGACGAGCTTGCGGGTGAGACGGGAGAACATGTGGGTCCTCTCTGGGAGATCGACGTGGGCACCACGTCATCGACGCGGTGCGAACTGCTGACTGCGACACTACTCGGCATGGCAGGCGGGGCAACGGAAGGTCGCGACTCGGGACACGCTCCGGTACGACGCAAGGTCGGCCTCGCCGTCGTACGGGGGGACTCGATGCGGCCCACCCTCGCCCCCGGCGACCGCCTGCTCGTGGCGTGGGGAGCGCGGGTCCGCCCCGGTCGCGTGGTGGTCGCCCGGTTCGCCGACGGCACGGTCGTCGTCAAGCGCGCCGTCGAGCGGCGCGACGGCGGCTGGTGGCTGCGCGGTGACAACCCCGCCGCCGGTGTCGACTCGCGCCACCGCGGGGCCGTCGCGGACGACGACGTGTGGGCGGTTGCCCGGGCCAGGGTCTGGCCGCGGCCGCGCCTGCTGTGACCCTCGTCATCCGGACGGGGCGCCCTCCCGGGAGGGCGGGTGTGGGAGGATTGCTCTTCGTGGCTGCTGACGTTCCTTCCCCCCACCCGCGCGCGGGCGACCCGGTGTTCGACCTCCACCTCGGCGGGAAGATGGCGACCGTACCCACCGCTGACGTCAGCAACAAGGACGAGCTCTCGCTCGCCTACACCCCCGGTGTCGCCGAGGTCTGCACCGCGATCGCGGAGGACCCCGAGCTGACCCGGCACTACACGTGGGTGCCCAACACCGTCGCCATCGTCACCGACGGCACCGCCGTGCTCGGCCTGGGCGACATCGGCCCGGCCGCCGCGATGCCCGTGATGGAGGGCAAGGCCGTGCTGTTCAAGCAGTTCGGCGGCGTCGACGGCGTCCCGATCTGCCTGGCGACCACCGACGTCGAGGAGATCATCGAGACCGTCGTCCGGATGGCGCCGAGCTTCGGCGGCATCAACCTCGAGGACATCTCCGCCCCGCGCTGCTTCGAGATCGAGGACCGCCTCAAGGAGGCCCTCGACATCCCCGTCTTCCACGACGACCAGCACGGCACCGCGGTGGTGACCCTGGCGGCGCTGGTGAACGCACTCAAGCTCACCGGCCGCACCCCCGAGTCGACCCGTGTCGTCATCTCCGGTGCCGGCGCCGCGGGCGTCGCGATCGCCAAGATCCTGCTCGCCGCCGGCATCCGCGACATCGCGGTCACCGACCGCAAGGGCGTGGTCAGCTCCGACCGCCACGACCTCACCCCCGCGAAGAAGGCGCTCGCCGAGCTCACCGCCGACAAGAGCGGTCGCCGTGGCACCCTCGCCGAGGCGTTCGACGGCGCGGACGTCTACATCGGCGTCTCCGGCGGCACCGTGCCGGAGGAGGTCGTCGCGACGATGGCTGACGACGCGATCATCTTCGCGATGGCGAACCCGAACCCCGAGGTCCACCCCGACGTCGCCCACCGGCACGCGCGGGTCGTGGCCACCGGCCGTTCGGACTTCCCGAACCAGATCAACAACGTGCTGGCCTTCCCCGGCATCTTCCGCGGGGCGTTCGACGTGCACGCGAGCGCGATCACCGAGGGCATGAAGGTCGCCGCCGCCGACGCACTGGCCGCGCTCGTCGGTGACGACCTGTCCGAGGACCTGGTCATCCCCTCGCCGTTCGACTCGCGGGTCGGCCCGGCGGTCGCGGCCGCGGTCGCCGAGGCGGCCCGGCGCGACGGCGTCGCCCGCGCCTGACCGGATCCGGCCCTGGCCGGACCTCGCAGGAGCCGCCCAGTCCCCGAGCGGGGGCGTGGGCGGCTTCGCCGTCTCGGTAGGTTGAGCCCGTGTTCGCCGTCTACGCAGACTCCTTCGCCAGCTCCGCCGACGACCCGCTGACCGGCCTCGTGGTCGGCGAGCGCCCCGACCCGGTCGCCCCGGACGGCTGGACCACTGTCACCGTCAAGGCCGCCTCGCTCAACCACCACGACCTGTGGTCGCTGCGCGGCGTGGGCCTCAAGCAGGAGGCGCTGCCGATGATCCTCGGCTGCGACGCCGCGGGGTACGACGAGGACGGCAACGAGGTCGTCGTCCACGCCGTCGTCTCCGACCCGACGTGGACCGGCGACGAGACCTTCGACCCGCGCCGCTCGCTGCTCTCCGAGCGGCACCAGGGCACGTTCGCGGACAAGGTCATCGTGCCGCGCCGCAACGTCGTGCCGAAGCCCGCGTCGATGTCCTTCGAGGAGGCCGCGTGCCTGCCGACGGCGTGGCTCACGGCGTACCGCATGCTCTTCACCCAGGGGAACCTCAAGGCCGGTGACACCGTGCTGGTGCAGGGCGCCGGCGGCGGCGTCGCCACCGCCCTCATCGCGCTCGCCCGCGCCGGCGGCCTGCGGGTGCTCGCCACCAGCCGCGACGAGGCCAAGCGCGCCAAGGCGCTCGAGCTCGGCGCGCACGAGGTGTTCGAGTCCAACGAGCGGCTGCCGGTCAAGGTCGACGCCGTCATGGAGACCGTCGGCCGCGCGACCTGGTCGCACTCGATCCGCTCGCTGCGCCCCGGCGGGAAGATCGTCATCTCCGGCACCACGTCCGGCCCGAAGCTCGACGACGCCGAGCTGACCCGGATCTTCTTCCTGCAGCTGAGCGTCATCGGCTCCACGATGGGCACCCGCGACGAGCTGGCCAGCCTGGTCACCATGCTCGACGCCACCGGCGTCCGCCCGGTCATCGACCGGGTGCTGCCGATGACCGACGCCCGGGACGGGTTCGCCGCCATGGCCGGCGGGGAGGTCTTCGGGAAGGTCGTGTTCACCCGCTGAGGGGGAGGGGGTTTCACCACCTAGGTGGTGAAACCCCGGCCTGGCACACGAAATCAGGGCCAGATCGGCAAGTTTCGTGTGCCCAGTCCCGCAGTTTCACCACCTAGGTGGTGAAACCACGCCCGCCCAGCGCCCCCACCCCCGCGCGAAAACCGCTGGCGGGAATCAATCCCCGTGCCCGACGATTGACTCCTGACGTCGCCACCGGGGAGGGCGATGAGTTTTCCCCGTCGCTGATGTCGAAAAGGTGCCGGCCCGTTCGTGGAGTAGTTGAAGCGAGGGCCGGATCGTCCGGCAACACCGTTGGTCGGCCACCGCTGGACCATGCCTCCCTACCGATTGGACCCGTCATGACTGCGCCCACCGGGCCCCACGCGATCGGCGACGACGCCGAGGACCTCGCCGCGTTCGAGCAGGAGTTCAGCGCCCCCACGACCCCGGGGGCCGCGGCTCCCGCCGGCCGCACGCCGCTGGTGATCAAGCTCCTCGTCGCCGCGACCTTCGTCGTGATCCTCAACGAGACCACCCTCGTCAACGCCGTGCCGCGGCTGATGACCGACTTCGGCATCAGCGAGAGCACCGCGCAGTGGTCGCTGACCGTCTTCATGCTGACGATGGCTGCGGTGATCCCGGTGACCGGGTGGTTCCTGCAGCGGGTGAGCACGCGCTCGGCGTACGCGACGGCGATGACCACGTTCACCGCCGGCACGCTCGTCGCCGCGCTCGCGCCGACCTTCGACGTCCTGCTGGTCGGCCGCGTCGTCCAGGCGGGCGGTACGGCGGTGATGATGCCGCTGCTGATGACCACGCTGATGACCGTGGTCGCCGCCGAGGACCGCGGCCGGGTGATGGGCCAGGTGACGCTCGCGATGTCGTGCGCCCCGGCGCTCGGCCCGGCCGTGTCCGGCGTGCTGCTGCACTTCGGCTCGTGGCGCCTGATCTTCGCCGTGGTGCTGCCGATCGCCGTGCTGGTCGGGTTCTTCGGGTTCCGCCAGCTCGAGAACGTCGGCGAGGCGCGGAAGAGCCCGATCAGCTGGCTCAGCGTCGTGCTGGCCGCGGGCGGCTTCAGCTCCTTCGTCTACGGCCTCAGCAAGGTCGGCGAGGGTGAGTGGACCGAGCCCGCGCTGCTCATCGGTGGCGGGGTTGTGCTGATCGCGGCGTTCGCGGTCTACCAGCTCGTGCTGCAGCGCTCGGAGGGCCCCCTGATGGACCTGCGCACCCTCAAGCACCGCAACTTCGCGGTCTCGCTGGTGCTCATGTCGGCCGGCTTCATGGCCTTCCTCGGCTCGATGCTGCTGCTGCCGCTCTACCTGCAGAACCTGCGCGGCCTGTCCGAGCTGCAGACCGGCCTGCTGGTGATGCCCGGTGGCCTGGCGATGGGCCTGCTCGGCCCGCAGGTCGGCAAGGTCTACGACCGGATCGGCTCGCGGCCGCTGGTGATCCCCGGCTCGGTCGCGATGGTGGCGCTGCTGTTCGCGCTCAGCCGGATCGGCACGGACACGCCGTACGCCGTCATCCTGGCCCTGCACGTCGCGCTGATGGCGAGCCTGGCCACCGTGTTCACGCCGGTGTTCACCATCGGCCTGGGCGACCTGGCGCCGCAGCTGTACTCCCACGGCAGCTCGCTGCTGGGCACGCTGCAGCAGGTCGCCGGCGCGATCGGCACCGCGCTGCTGGTCGTGATCATGACCAACCGCACCGAGCAGCTCGCCGAGGACGGCGCCAGCTCTGCCGACGCGTTCGTCGGCGGCCTGCAGTGGGCGTTCGCCGCGGGTGCGGCGATCGGCCTGGTCGTGATCGCGATGGCGCTGCTGCTGCCGTCGAAGGTCGCCGCGCCGGAGGGTGCGCCGGCCGCACACTGACGCACCACGCCCGGAGACGGCGCTGCCGGCCGGACCCGCGAGGGGCCCGCCGGCAGCGGTCATTTCCGGGCCGGGCAGCCGGGGAGCCGGTCAGCCGAGGAAGGCGTCCAGCGCCGGCCAGCTGACCTCGGCGGCCCGCGGCCCGGCGACCAGGCCGAGGTGGCTGAGCCCGTCGGCGGCGACGTACCGCGCGCCGGGCACGACGCCCACACCCGCGCGGACGGCGGGGCCGTCGGCGATGTTGTCGGTCTCGCTGCCGACGAGGAGGACCCGCGTCCGGACGTCGGCGAGGTGGACGGCCCGCTTGCGGCTGAGGTGGACGGTGCCGGACGCGAGCTCGTTGCGCGCCATCAGCCGGGTGTGGATCTGGTGGTACGCGCGGCCGGGGTAGCCCGGCATCTCGGCGATGAAGGCGTCGACGGCCTCGGTGCGGGCGAGGGTCTCGACGTCGAGGATGTTGCGGGTCAGGTGCAGCGCCTTGGTGAGCTCGCGGCGCGGCGCCATCGCCCGGTAGCTGGCCCGGACCAGGTGCCGCGGCACCCCGCCCAGCACGGCGGTCGGCGCGGTGACGGTGCGCGAGCCGAGCAGGCGGTCAGCCGCGATGAGCGGCTGCACGGCGGCGACCTTGGAGTAGTCGATCGGCGTCCCGAACGCCGTGAGCGACGAGATCGGCAGGTCCGGGTGCGCGGCGGCGGTCAGCAGGCTGATCGTGCCGCCGAGCGACCACCCGACGAGGTCGACCCCGTCGACCGGGTCACCCGGCTCGGCGTGGTCGGCCAGCACGGCGTGGATCGCGGTGGGCAGGATGTCGTCGATCCAGGCCTCGAAGCCCATCGCCCGGTCGGCGAAGGTGATCTGCCCGTAGTCGAGGAGGTACGTCGCCCGGCCGGCCTCGACCAGGTGCGCGGCCAGGCTCTGGCCCGGTCGCAGGTCGAAGCAGCGGGCGGAGACGGCCAGCGGCGGGACGAGGAGGACCGGCCGTTGGGCCGTGGCTGGCGTGGCGCGGTCGTAGCGGACCAGTCGGCGGTGCGGCTCGTCGGAGAGCACGGTGGCCGGCAGGCCGTCGTACTGCTCGATGCCGGGGCCGATCGGGGACAGCGCCCAGGCGTGGCGGGCGGCGGTGGTCAGGGTGTCGACTGCGGAGGGCACCGCGCCATGGTGGTCGGCGGACGGGGGAGAGTCCACCGAACGTGACGAGCCTGACGCGCGCCTCAGGGGCGGGACCGCCAGTTGATCGCGCCGACCACGAGCATCCGCAGCTGGGTGCGGGCGGAGTCGGTGATCTGCTTCTCCTCCGGCGAGCCCGGGCCGGCGGTGATCAGCCGCTCCGCCGTGGTGACCATCGCGCCGACGATGAGCGAGGAGAGGGTGCGCAGGTCCTCCTCCGACCACTCCGAGGTGCCGGGCAGGTGGGCGAGGTCGACGGCGAGCTCGCGCTCGGCGATCTCGATGCCGCGGTTGATCGCCGCGCGCACCGGCGCCGGGCCAGCGAACCGCTCGCGGGCGATGAAGCCGAAGTGGGCGTGGTTGCCCCGCACCTGGGCCACCAGGACGCCGACGGAGCCGTCGATGATCGAGCGGAAGTCGTCGCCGGCCGAGCGCCGCAGCTCGCGCAGCAGGGCGCGGAGGGTATCGAGGGACTCCTCGACGAGCGCGAGGCCGAGGTCCTCCAGCGAGGGGAAGTGGCGGTAGAAGGCGGTCGGCACGATGCCGACCTCCTTGGCGACCTGGCGCAGCGAGAGGGCCACGAGGGTCGACTCGGCCGAGAGCGCCAGCGCCGCGTCGAGGATCGCGCGGCGGGTGCGCTCCTTCTGCTCGAGCCGAGTCCCACTCATGTACCCGATCCTACCTTCGGTGAACATGTGTGCACTGTCACGTCGTGGACCCGTTGACCCTCGCCGGCGAGGTTGAGAGGGTTTTGGGTGTACAGACGTGCACTCAATCTTCCCGCACCCGTTCCCGCACCCGTTCCGAAGGAGGCGCGATGTCCGCGCTCATCACCACGCCGACGGGGCCCACCCCGGCCGGCCCGGTCGGGCGGCTCCTGCGCTCGCGGCTGGTCGCCGCGCTCACCACGCCGCACGGCGTCGACCGGTACCTCGAGCGGTTCAACCCGATGTGGGCCGCCCACGAGGTCCGCGCCCGCGTGGTCTCCGTCCACCGCGAGACCGCCGGTCGCGACACCGCACCGGTCGCCACGATCACCCTGGAGCCGACCAGCACCTGGCGCGGCCACCGCGCCGGCCAGCACGTGCTCGTCGGCGTCGAGCTCCCGGGCTCCGCGCGCCGGCTGACCCGGGCGTTCTCGATCTCCTCGGCGGCCTCGGTCCCGGGCGAGCAGATCACGCTCACCGTCCGCGCCAACGACGACGGCCAGGTGTCGAAGTACCTCGTCCGCGAGGCGCAGCCCGGCACGATCGTCCACCTCTCGCAGGCGCAGGGGGAGTTCACCCTCGACGAGAGCCCGGCGACCCCGACCAGCAACCACCTGCTGTTCATCACCGGCGGCTCCGGCATCACGCCGGCCATGTCGATGGTGCGCACCCTCCTGCGCGACGGGTACGACGGGAAGGCGGGCCGCAAGGTGACCTTCCTGCACTACGCCCGCAGCCCCGAGGACCAGATCTTCGCCGACGAGCTGGCCGCGATCGCCGAGGCCGACAACGACGTCACCGTACACCTGCGCCACGGCGACCAGGTCTTCAACGAGCTCGAGCTGCGCCGCCTGGTGCCCGACTTCCGCCACACCGACACGTGGCTGTGCGGGCCCGCCGGCCTGGTCGACCTCGTCCGCGACGCCTACACCGGCCCCGACGGTGAGCTCTCCCCGCGGCTGCGGATGGAGTTCTTCAAGCCGGCCGTCGCCCGCGCCGCCCAGCCCGGCGAGGCCGTCGAGGGCGAGGTGTCCTTCACCCGGTCCGGCACGACCGTCGCCGCCGACGGAGCCAGCCTGCTCGAGCAGGCCGAGGCGGCCGGCCTGAGCCCGGAGTACGGCTGCCGGATGGGCATCTGCTTCACCTGCACCCGCACCAAGACCTCCGGCACCACGCGCAACGTCCTCACCGGCGAGGAGTCCTCCCTGCCCGACGAGGAGATCCGGATCTGCGTCACCAGCGCCGCCGGCGACTGCCACGTCGACCTGTGACGCCCGGCGCTGACGCCATCCCCGCCCCGACATCCCCAGCACGTCCCTGACCGACGCACCGTCGTACGAAGGAGCTGACATGACCACCACTGCACCCGAGAAGGACGAGCGGTACCACGGCCTGACGGCCGAGCAGATCGAGAAGCTCGGCGAGGAGCTCGACGCCCTGCGGCAGCGCATCATCGCCGACCTCGGCGAGGCCGACGCGGAGTACCTCCGCAAGGTCGTCAAGACCCAGCGCAGCATGGAGGTCGCCGGCCGCGCGCTGTTCTACCTGCCCGTGATCGGCTGGGTGCCGGCCGTCGCCYGCCTCAGTATCTCCAAGATCCTCGACAACATGGAGATCGGGCACAACGTCATGCACGGGCAGTACGACTTCCTGGGCGACCCCGCCTTCAACTCCCGCATGTTCGACTGGGACACCGTGTGCCCCGGTGAGCAGTGGAAGTACTCCCACAACTACATCCACCACACGTTCACCAACATCGTCGGCAAGGACCGCGACGTGGGCTACGGAGTCCTGCGGATGGACCCCGACCAGAAGTGGCACCCGTACTACCTGGGCAACCCGGTCTACGCGTTGCTGCTGATGGTGCTCTTCGAGTGGGGCGTCGCGATGCACGACCTCGAGGTCGAGAACATCGTGGCGGGCAAGCGCAGCCTCGAGGACAACAAGCCGCTCTACCCGGGCCTGATGAAGAAGATCAAGCGCCAGGCGCTCAAGGACTACGTGCTGTTCCCGGCGCTCACCGGCCCGCTGTTCCCGCTCACCTTCGCGGGCAACGCGACGGCCAACCTGGTCCGCAACATCTGGGCGTTCAACATCATCTTCTGCGGCCACTTCCCGGCCGGCGTCGCGTCGTTCTCCGAGGAGGAGACGGCGAACGAGACCCGAGGCCACTGGTACCTGCGCCAGATGCTCGGCTCGGCCAACATCACCGGCAGCAAGCTGATGCACCTGATGAGCGGCAACCTGTCGCACCAGATCGAGCACCACCTCTTCCCGGACCTCCCGGCGCGCCGCTACCCGGAGATCGCCGAGGAGGTGCGCGAGATCTGCGAGCGCTACGGCCTGCCCTACAACACCGGCCGCCTCGGCAAGCAGCTGTTCAGCGTCTTCCGCAAGATCGTGCGCTACTCGCTGCCCGGCGGCACGGCGAAGGTCTCCCCGGTGCCCGGCCCCGACTCCGTGACCGACGACTCGTTGGCAGCCTGACCGAGCTCGCGCGAGACTGGGCCCATGAGCGGACGTGACCAGCTGAGCCGGGCCGAGATCGCCAAGGACGCGCTGCAGGCCGGCGCCGAGGCCGCGGCCCACACCGTCGGCGAGGTCGCCACGATCGTGACCCGCGCCGTCGGGGACGTCGCGGCCGCGGTGGGCGGGCTCGCCACCGAGATCTTCGAGATCCGCGACTCCTCCCGCCGCGCGCTGGCCGACCAGGACCCCGACCGCGACCCCGGCGACCCCGACGACCAGCAGGTCTGACCTGCCGGGCCAGCAGCACCACCACCGACCGACGCTCCGCACCCGCGCGGAGGGTCGAGTCGTCTGTCGGGCGGGCGCGCCACGTCGTACGACGGCGCGGCGCTCGCGCAGCCACGACCGGCACCTCGCACCGCCACGACCGGCGCCTCGCACCGCCACGACCCGCACCTCGCGCAGCCACAACCCACACCTCGTGGTGCGAAGCGGCACACCTCGCGGTGCGAAGCCTCACACCTCGCGGTGGTGGGGGGTGGGGTCAGGAGGGGAGGAGGGCGCGGGCGGCGTCGCGGGCGGCGGCGGGGTGGGGGGCGGCCAGGGCGACGCGGGACATGGCGCGGCACTGCTCGAGGGTGACGGTGCCGAGGCGGGCGCCGACGGGACGGACGGCGGCCGCGGCCATCGAGAGCGAGGTGACGCCGAGGCCGACGAGGACGCAGGCGAGGAGCGGGTCGGCGGCGGCCTCGCCGCAGACGCCGATCGGCTTGCCGGCGCGCCGGCCCGCGGCGGCGGTCATCTCGACCAGCTGCAGGACGGCCGGCTGCCACGGGTCGGTGAGGTGGGCCAGGTCGCTGCAGAGCCGGTCGGCGGCCATCGTGTACTGCGTCAGGTCGTTGGTGCCGATCGAGAGGAAGTCGACCTCGGCCAGGACCCGGTCGGCCAGCAGCGCGGCGCTGGGGACCTCCACCATCACGCCCGGCACCAGGCCGCGCTCGCGCGCGGCGGTGGCGAAGTCACGGGCCTCGTCGACGGTCGCCACCATCGGCGCCATCACCCACGTGTCGGCGCCGGTCTTCTCGGCCGCCGCCGCGACCGCGTCGAGCTGGCGCTCCAGCAGGCCGTGGTCGGTGAACGACAGGCGCAGGCCGCGCACGCCGAGGGCGGGGTTCTCCTCGTCCGGGTGGGTGGCGAAGGCGATCGGCTTGTCGGAGCCGGCGTCGAGGGTGCGCACGACGACGTTGCGGTCCTTGCCGAACGGGGCGAGCACGTCGGCGTACACCGCGGCCTGCTCCTCGACGGTGGGCTCGGTGTCGCGGTCGAGGAAGCAGAGCTCGGTGCGGAACAGGCCGACCCCGGCGACCGGGCCGTCGGCTGCGGCCTGCGCGGACGCGGCGTCGGCGACGTTGGCCATCAGCTTCACCGGGTGGCCGTCGGCGGTGCGGCCGGGGCCCTCCCAGTGGGCGAGCGCGGCCCGCGCCTCGGTGTCGCGGTCCACGCGCTCGCGGGCGGTGGCGGGGTCGGGGTCGACCTCGACCGTGCCGGCGGCCCCGTCGACGAGCAGCGTGTGCCCCGAGGCCGCCGCGACGACCCCCGTGGCACCCACGACACATGGGATGCCGAGCTGGCGGGCGATGATCGCGGTGTGGCTGGTCGGGCCGCCGCGCTCGGTGACCAGGGCCAGGACCAGCGCGGGGTCGAGGCCGGCGGTGTCGGCCGGGGCGAGGTCGGTGGCGACCAGGACGACCGGCCCGTCGGGCAGCGTCACGCCCGGTTCGGGCTCACCGACGAGGCGGGCGACCACGCGGCTGCGGATGTCGCGCAGGTCGGTGACCCGCTCGGCCATCAGCCCGCCCATGCCGGTGAACACGGTGACGAACTGCTCGACCGCGTGGTCGACGGCGGTGAGCACCGGCTCGCCGGCCCGCAGGTTCTTGCGGACCGCCGCGCGCAGGCCGCGGTCGGTGGCGAGCCCGGCGCTGGCGGTGAGCACGCCGGCAGTGGCGCCGTCGGCCGCGGACGCCTTGCGGCGGAAGCCCTCGGCGACCGCCTCGACGGCCGCGTCGTAGGCGGCAAGGGCGTCGTCGGGGTCGGTGAACCCGCCGTCGCCGTACTTCTCGACGGCCGCGGGGGAGACGTCGGTGACCGTGACCTGGGCCGGCCCGAAGGCCAGGCCGGGAACGACCGGGGTGCCGTGGATCGAGGTGACCATGGTCACACGCTAAGCCGGATCTCCTTGACTTTCAACACAAACGGGCATAGAACAACACAAACGCAGATCGGTGAGGGAGGTCACATGTACGCGGAGGAGCGCCAGCAGGCCATCGCCCGCCAGGTCGCGACGCACGGTCGGATGTCGGTCGCCGAGATCGCCGCGCTCTTCGACGTCACGACCGAGACGGTCCGCCGCGACCTCACCGCGCTGGAGGGGCTCGGCGCGCTGCGCCGCGTGCACGGCGGCGCCGTGCCGACCTCGGCGCTCTCCACGATCGAGCCCGGCCTGCTGGAGCGCGACGCGGCCAACACCGAGGCCAAGACCCAGATCGCCCGGGCGGCGCTCGACCAGCTGCCGCCCGCCGGGGCGTCGGTGCTCATCGACGCGGGCAGCACCACCGCCCGCTTCGCCGACGCCCTGCCGGGCAACCACCGGCTCGTGGTCTACACCCACAGCGTCTCGATCGCCGCGCGACTGGCCGGCAACGCCGGCATCGAGCTGCACCTGCTGCCGGGCCGGGTCCGGACCAACACCCACGCGGCCGTCGGCGCGACCACCGTCGCGGCGGTCGGCGCGCTGCGGGTCGACGCGGCCTACCTCGGCGCCAACGGCCTCTCCGCCGCCCACGGGCTCTCGACCCCCGACAGCGAGGAGGCCGCGACGAAGCGTTCCTTCGTGACGGCGGCGGAGCGGGTCGTCGCACTGGTGGACTCCTCCAAGGTGGGCGTGGAGACGGCCGTCCGCTTCGCCTCCCTCGAGGAGGTGGACGCCCTGGTCACCGACGACGCCCTGACGGCTGCGGACCGGGCATCCTTCGAGGCCGCCGGGGTGGAGGTCGTGACCGCGTGATCGTCACCGTCACCCCCAACCCCAGCATCGACCGCACCGTGGTGCTGCCGTCGGCGCTGGTCCGCGGCGGCGTGCACCGCGTGGCCGAGTCCCTCGACCAGCCCGGGGGCAAGGGCGTGAACATCTCCCGCGCGTGCGTCGCCGCGGGCGTGGCCACCTGCGCCGTGCTCCCGGCGGAGCCGGACGACCCGTTCGTCCACGAGCTCGACCACCTCGGCGTCCCCAGCGCACCGGTGCCGCCGGCCGGACCGGTCCGGGTCAACCTGACCGTGACCGAGCCCGACGGCACCACCACCAAGCTCAACGCCGCCGGCGCGAGCGTCACCGCGGCCGACCTCGACGCCCTCGTCGACCGGGTGCTCGAGCTGCCCGCCGACGCCTGGGTCGTCCTCGCCGGCTCGCTGCCGCCGGGCGCCCCGCAGGACTGGTACGCCGGCGTCTCGGCCCGGCTGCGCGCGACCGGTCGTCGCGTCGCGGTCGACACCAGTGACGCCGCCCTGGACGCCGTCGTGGCCACCCTCGCCCCCGGCACCGCACCCAGCCTGCTGAAGCCGAACGCCGAGGAGCTCGCCGCCGTCGTCGACGCCGACCCGGACCGCCTCGAGCGCGACCCGGGGCAGGTCGCGCTCGCAGCGCGCACCCTCGTCGAGCGCGGCGTCGGGACGGTGCTCGCCACCCTCGGCGGCGCCGGGGCCGTGCTGGTGGACGCCACCGGCGCCTGGCACGCCACGCCGCCGCCGACCCGCGTCGTCAGCACCGTCGGCGCCGGCGACTGCAGCCTGTTCGGCTACCTCGCCGCCGACCTGCGGGGCGCACCCGCGCCGGAGCGGCTCGCCAGCGCCGTGGCCTGGGGCAGCGCGGCCGCCGGCCTGCCCGGCACCACCGTGCCCACCCCGGACGACGTGCGGGCGGGCGACGTCGCCGTCCGCTCGCTCGAACCGACCGCCTGACCCCTGCCTGACCCCTGCCTGACCGCACTGCCTGACCGCACTGCCTGACCGCACGGCCTGACCGCCACCCCCACCGAGAGGAAGCACCATGCACACCGTCACCGTCACCGTCGGCTCCGCCGTCGGCCTGCACGCCCGGCCCGCCGCGATCATCTCCGAGGCCGCCGGCGAGCTCGACTCCGAGGTGCTCATCGCCACCCCGGGCGGGGACGGCGTCGACGCGAGCTCGGCGCTGCTGATCATGACCCTCGGCGCCGGCCACGGCGACCAGGTCGAGGTCTCGGGCGAGGACGAGGCCGACGTCGCGAAGATCGCCGCGCTCGTGGAGCAGGACCTCGACGCGGAGTAGCCGGCGTCAGGTGAAGGAGAGCCGGAAGCCCGCCATCCGGAACGAGCCCAGCCGGCGGGCCCCGCGCAGGAAGCCGAGCGGACCGTCGGCGGCGAAGTCCCACCGCGAGCGGCAGGGCAGGGCCCGGGCGCTGCCCTTCATCTCCACATCGGCGACGTCCGGGTGCTCCTCGATGCCCGGCTGCTCGACCAGGCCGGTGAACGGCACCCGGACCGCCGCGCGGGAGACGTCGGTGAAGTGCGCCGACACGATCGGTCGGCGCTCGAGGGTGGCCGTCCAGTCGGTCGAGGTGACCGGGCCGCGGAAGCTGCTCTCCATGTCGAAGTCGCACAGCTGCTTGGGGATCGCCCACAGCTCGCGCCCGCCGGCCTGCGACGCCTCGGAGTCCACCCAGATGTCGGTGATCGTCACCGCGCCCTTGCCGGCGCGGTTCTTCGTCGTCCGCGCGACCAGCAGCTCGTAGTAGGTCAGCGGGCTGGGGTCCTCGTAGGACACCAGGGCCACGCCGTACGTGCCCGCCGGGTGGCGCTCGTCGGCCGCCTCGCGGAGCCGGAAGGCCGACAGCCAGAGCGAGCCGTGCATGTTCCACGGCGGCGGGGGATAGGGCTTCATGCAGGCGGTTCCTCTCCGTCGGCTTCCAGGAGCACCTGGGCGGTGTGCTCGATCCCGGCCTCCATGGCGGCCGGGAGGTCCCCGGTCAGCCCGGCGGCCATCGGGCTCTCCTCGCGCGGGCCGAGCCCGGCGGCGGCGCGCTCGACCGCGCCCGCCACGTCGATGACGGTCGCATCGCGGACGTAGGGCTTCTCCAGCTCCTTCGCGACGTAGCGCGCCACGAAGCGGCGCAGCTCGCCCTCGACGTTGGCCGCCCGGCTGGTCAGCGAGGCGCGCAGTCCCTGTGCCCGCAGTCGTACGACGACCTGGCCGGTCTGCGGCGGTGTCAGGTCGAGGACGATGGCCAGGTCGGCGCGGGCGCGCGCGGTGACGACGAGCGGGACGGTGATGTCGGCGTCGAAGTGCTGCTGGTCCACGCCGAGGTCGATGCTGAACTGCAGGGTGACCGGCAGGTCGACGTGGAAGGCGACGGGGTCGGCGCCGACCCGCTGGCCGGTGGCGGTGCCGATCACGCCGCGGGCGGTCACCTTCGCGATCCGGCCCGGCCCGACGCCGAGCGGGCCCACGTCGATCGGTCGGCCGGCCAGGACGTTGACGCCGCGCAGCACCCGGTCGACGGTCACGGCCGTCGCGAAGAAGCGCTCGCCCCACCGCGCGTAGTCGACCAGGTCCTCGTCCACGCGGGCGACACTAGCGGGCGGCGACCGCCTTCGGGCCGGTGGCGAGGCCGCGCGCCGTCATCTGCAGGGTGCGGTCGATGGCTGCCTCCCGCTCGGCGGCCGGCAGGTCCTTGAGCGGGCCGTCGGTCAGCAGCAGGGCGAGGCCGTGCACGGCCGCCCACGGCCCGGCCTCGGCGCCGGGCCGGTCCTCGGGGGCCAGGTAGCCGACCTGGACGAGCTCGTCGAGCATCTCGCCGAGCAGCGCGTAGGGCGCCGCGTCCGCCGGCATCGGCTCGGTGGGGTAGCGCAACCGCCCGGTGAAGCAGGTCTGGAAGATCCCCGGCTCCTGCATCGCGAACCGGATATAGCCGCGACCGGTCGAGAGCAGCCGCTGCAACGCGCGCTCCACGGGGTCGCCGCCCTCGGGGACCGCCTGGAGGAACTCCGCCATCGCCGCGACCATGCCGTCCATGGCCAGGGAGCGGGCGGCCTCGAGCAGGTCGGTCTGGTTGCCGAAGTGGCGGTAGGCCGCGGTGGGGGTGACGCCGACCTCGCGGGCAGCGCCCCGGATGGTCACGGCGTCCGGCCCGCCGGACGCGGCGAGCTCGGTGGCCGCACGGGCGAGGGCGTTGCGCAGGTCGCCGTGGTGGTAGCGGTCGCGTCCGGTGGTCGTCACGGCTACATGTTGACACCCATACACATCTCGTGCAATGTTGACACCCATAAAGTTTACGCCCGCACACATTGCTCATCGGGAGGACGCCATGTTGTTCCACTGGATCGGGGAGCTGGTCACCCGCCGCTCGCGCTGGGTGCTCGCGCTCGGCGCCATCGCCGTCGTCGCCGCCGCCGTCGTCGGGGTCGGCGCGTTCGGCAAGCTGGAGACGGAGGGCTTCGACGACCCCGCCTCCGACAGCAGCCGCGCCGCGGCCCTGCTGGAGGAGCGCTTCGCCGGTGGCTCCGACTACGTCTTCGTCGTCGAGGCGGCCGACGGCGACGTCGACTCACCCGCCTCGGCCGCAGCCGGCCGCGAGCTCACGGACCGCCTCACCGCCGACCCCGACCTGGCCGACGTGACGTCGTACTTCGACACCCGCGCGGGCCCGATGCGCTCGACCGACGGCAGCCACGCCCTGGTGACCGCCTCGGTCGCCGCTGGCGCCGAGGCCGACCCTGCCGCGGTGCTCGACGACTACGCCACCGACGCCGGACCGCTCACCGTGCACGTCGGCGGAGGGGAGGTCGTCGGTGAGGAGATCGGCGGCCAGATCGGCAAGGACCTCGGCCTGGCCGAGAGCATCGCGATCCCGCTCATCCTCGTGCTGCTCGTGCTCGCCTTCGGCAACGTCGTCGGCGCGCTGGTCACTCTCGGCGTCGGCATGGTCGCGATCCTCGGCACCTTCGCGGAGCTGTCGATCCTCGGCTCGACCACGGACGTGTCGATCTACGCCATCAACCTGACCACCGGGCTGGGGCTCGGCCTGGCCGTCGACTTCGGCCTGCTGATGGTGGCGCGGGTGCGCGAGGAGCGCGCCGGGGGCCGGACCCACGACGCCGCCGTACGACGCGCGGTCGAGACCGCGGGTCGCACGATCGCGTTCAGCGCGACCACCGTGGCCGTGGCGCTGGCCTCGCTGCTGGTGTTCCCGATGTACTTCCTGCGCTCGTTCGCCTACGCCGGCATCGGAGTCATGCTGATCACCGCGTTCAGCGCGGTCGTCGTGCTGCCGGCCGGGCTCGCCGTGCTCGGCGACCGCATCGACGCGTGGCGGCTGCCGAAGGTGCGCGGCATCCGGGGCGAGGAGGCCCCGGCGTGGGCGCGCCTGGCCCGGTTCGTCACCCGGCGCCCGCTGGTCGGTGCGCTGCCGGTGGTCGCGGTGCTCCTGGTCGCGGCGGTCCCGCTGGCCGGGATCGAGCTCGGCACCCCCGACGACCGCGTGCTGCCGACGAGCGCGTCGAGCCGGCAGGCGGGTGACGCGCTGCGCTCGGAGTTCCGGGGCGACGGCACCCACCCGGTCCAGGTGGTGCTCGACGGGTCCGTGACGCCGGCCGACGTCGCGGCGTACGGCGAGGAGCTCGCCGGTCTCGACGGCGTGGTGCGCGTCGAGGACCGCCCCGGCGACGGCGCGCACCTGGTGTCGGTCGTGACCGACCTCGACCCGCGCTCGTCGGCGGCCCGCGAGCTCGTCGACGAGGTCCGCTCGGTGCCCGGCCCGGCCGGCGTCGAGGCGCTCGTGGGCGGCGCCAGCGCGGAGCTGCACGACCAGATGACCGGCATCGGCGACCGGTTGCCGGTCGTGCTCGGCTGGCTGGTGCTGACGACGATGGTGATCCTGTTCCTGTTCACCGGCAGCGTCGTGCAGCCGCTGCGGGCCCTGCTGCTCAACGCGCTCGGCCTCGGCGCGACGCTCGGCGCGATGGTGTGGGTCTTCCAGGACGGCCACCTGGCCGACGTCCTCGGGTTCACCCCGCAGCCGATGGACAGCAGCATGATGGTCCTGCTGTTCTGCGTCGCCTTCGGCCTCTCGATGGACTACGAGGTCTTCGTGATGGGCCGGGTCAAGGAGATGCGCGACCACGGCTTCGACAACGAGCAGGCGCTGGTCCACGGCCTGGCCCACACCGGCCGGATCGTCAGCACCGCCGCCGCCCTGATCGCGATCAGCTTCTTCGCGTTCCTGGTGAGCTCCGTCAGCTTCATCCAGTTCTTCGGGCTGGGCACCGGGCTGGCGATCCTCATCGACGCCACCCTCATCCGCGGCGTGCTGCTCCCGGCGAGCATCCGGCTGCTGGGGGAGCGGGCCTGGTGGGCGCCGGCCCCGCTGCGCGCGGTGCACCGCCGGTTCGGGCTCTCGGAGTCCGTCGCCGAGCAGCCGGCCCGCGAGCCGGCGCCGGTCGGCTGACCTCCCACGGCCGCCGGCACGACGAAGGGCCCCGCGAAGACCTGGTCTCCGCGGGGCCCTTCCCTGTCTGCGTCCGGCGCGGCGCGGCCGGGTGGTCAGTCCTCGGGGTCGTCGAGCCGCGCCAGCCAGGTGGCGAAGCGCTCGACCGCCACCTCGAACTCCGGGTGGGTGTCGACGAACTCCTGCAGCCGCTCGCCGAGCCAGGCCAGGGTGACCTCCTCGTCACCCCGCCGCTGCTCGAGCTCCTCGATCCCGCGGTCGGTGAAGTACATCAGCGACCCACCAGCTCGGTCACTCGAACGCCTTGCCGATGAGGACCTTGGCCTCCTCGAGGTGCCGCTTGGCGGTGCCGACCGCAGTGGTCGACGACGCCGGGCGGGTGACCGGCTCGATCTCCCGGTCGAGGAAGGGCACCACGTTGAGGTGGTACGACGGCCACGGGCCCTGGTTGAAGGGCTCGTCCTGGACCCACTTGACCTTCGCGTTCGGGTACTTGGCGAGCTCGGCCCTGATCTGCTCGGTCGGCCACGGGTAGAGCTGCTCCACGCGCAGGATCGCGACGTCCTCGCGGGACTGCTTCTTGCGCTCCACCACGAGGTCCCAGGTGAGCCGGCCGGAGACCAGCAGCACCGTCTTCACGTTGGCGGGGTCGACGGTGTCGTCGCTGACGACCGGGCGGAACTCGCCGGAGGTGAAGTCGGCCGGCTGCGAGGCGGCCTCCTTGCGCTTGAGCATCGACTTCGGCGTGAACACGATGAGCGGYTTGTGCTCGTTGCCGAGCGAGTGCCGCCGCAGCAGGTGAAAGTACGACGCCGGGGTCGACGGCTGGGCGACGACCATCGCCTCGTCCGCGCAGAGCGTCAGGAAGCGCTCGATGCGGGCGGAGGAGTGGTCCGCGCCCTGGCCCTCGTAGCCGTGCGGCAGCAGCAGCACGACGCCGGAGTCCTGGCCCCACTTGGTCTTGCCGGCGGAGATGTACTCGTCGATGACCGACTGCGCGCCGTTGACGAAGTCACCGAACTGCGCCTCCCACAGGACGAGCGCCTCCGGGCGGGCGACCGAGTAGCCGTACTCGAAGCCGAGCGCGGCGTATTCCGACAGCAGGCTGTCGTAGACGAAGAACTTGGCCTGGTCCTCGGTGAGGTTGGCCAGCGGCGTCCACTCGTCGGCGTTGTGGCGGTCGATGATCGTCGCGAAGCGCTGCACGAACGTGCCGCGGCGCGAGTCCTGGCCGGCCAGGCGGACCGGTCGGCCGTCCATCAGCAGCGAGCCGAAGGCGAGGATCTCGCCGGTGCCCCAGTCGATCGGGCCCTCGGTGATCGCGGCGGCGCGACGCTGCAGCTGCGGCATCACCTTCGGGTGCACGGTGAAACCCTCGGGCGGCGTGACGTAGGCGTCCGCGACCCGCTTGAGCACCTCGAAGGGCACCGCGGTCTCGGTCTCGCCGACCGGCTTCTCCGGGTAGTCCGGCACCGTCGTCCACGCGTCGGGCTTGGTGTCGGCCTCGCGGACCTCGGTGAACACCCGCTCCAGCTGCTGCTGGTAGTCGCGCAGGACCTGCTCGGCCTCCTCGATCGTGATGTCGCCACGACCGATGAGGGACTCGGTGTAGAGCTTGCGCACCGAGCGCTTCTGCTCGATCAGGTCGTACATCAGCGGCTGCGTGTACGACGGGTCGTCGCCCTCGTTGTGGCCGCGGCGGCGGTAGCAGACCAGGTCGATGACCACGTCGCTGTTGAAGGTCTGGCGGTACTCGAACGCCAGCCGCGCCACGCGGATGCAGGCCTCCGGGTCGTCGCCGTTCACGTGGAAGATCGGCGCCTGGACCATGCGCGCCACGTCGGTGCAGTAGAGCGTCGAGCGCGACGAGCCGGGGGAGGTGGTGAACCCGACCTGGTTGTTGATGACGACGTGGACGGTGCCGCCGGTGCGGTAGCCGCGCAGCTGGGAGAGGTTGAGCGTCTCCGCCACCACGCCCTGGCCGGCGAAGGCCGCGTCGCCGTGCAGCAGCAGCGGCAGCACGGGGAACGCCTCGCCCTGGTCGAGCACGTCCTGCTTGGCGCGGGCGATGCCCTCGAGGACCGGGTCGACCGTCTCGAGGTGCGAGGGGTTCGCCGCGACGGAGACCTTGATGGTCTCGCCGGTGCCGGCGACGAAGGTGCCCTCCGCGCCGAGGTGGTACTTCACGTCGCCCGAGCCCTGGACCGTGCGCGGGTCGATGTTGCCCTCGAACTCGCGGAAGATCTGGTTGTAGGACTTGCCGACGATGTTGGCCAGCACGTTGAGGCGGCCGCGGTGGGCCATGCCGATGGTGACCTCGTCGAGGCCGGCCTGCGCGGCCGCCTCGGCGATCTCGTCGACGACCGGGATCGTGGTCTCGCCACCCTCGAGGGAGAAGCGCTTCTGGCCCACGAACTTGGTCTGCAGGAAGGTCTCGAACGCCTCGGCCTGGTTGAGCTTCAGCAGGATCCGCAGCTGCTCCTCGCGGGGCGGCTTGGAGTGCGGCTGCTCGACGCGCTCCTGGATCCAGCGGCGCTGCTCCGGGTCCATGATGTGCATGTACTCGATGCCGGTGGTGCGGCAGTAGGAGTCGCGCAGGATCCCGAGGATGTCGCGCAGCTTCATGAAGCGGCGGTCACCGCCGCCGAAGGAGCCGGTCGGGAACTCGCGGTCGAGGTCCCACAGCGTCAGGCCGTGCGACTCGATGCGCAGGTCCGGGTGGCTGCGCTGCTTGTACTCCAGCGGGTCGGTGTCGGCCATCAGGTGGCCGCGCACGCGGTAGGCGTGGATCAGCTCGAGGATCCGGGCCTGCTTGTCGATCTCGTCGTCGTGCGACGTCGCGATGTCGTTGTTCCAGCGGATCGGCTCGTAGGGGATGCGCAGGGCGCGGAAGATCTCGTCGTAGAAGCCCTCCTCGCCGAGCAGGTAGCGGTGCACCTGGCCGAGGAACTCGCCCGACTGCGCGCCCTGGATGACGCGGTGGTCGTACGTCGAGGTCATCGTCATGATCCGGGAGATCGCGTTGCGCGCGATGGTCTCCTCGGACGCGCCCTGGAACTCCGGCGGGTAGTCCATCGAGCCGACGCCGATGATCGCGGCCTGGCCCTGCATCAGCCGGGGTACCGAGTTGTTGGTGCCGAGGCCGCCGACGTTGGTGAGGCTGACCGTCGTGCCGGAGTAGTCCTCCATGGTCAGCTTGTTGTCCTTGGCCTTGCGCACGATCTCCTCGTACGCGGTCCAGAACTGGGCGAAGTCCATCGACTCGCACGCCTTGATGGAGGGCGCGACGAGCTGGCGCGAGCCGTCCTTCTTCACCTGGTCGATCGCGAGGCCGAGGTTGATGTGGGCCGGGGTGACCATCGTCGGCTTGCCGTCGACCTCGGCGTAGGTGTTGTTCATCGCCGGCTGGGCCTTGATCGCCTTGATGATGGCGTAGCCGATGAGGTGGGTGAACGACACCTTGCCGCCGCGGGCGCGCTTGAGGTGGCTGTTGATGACGATGCGGTTGTCCCACAGCAGCTTGACCGGGATGTTGCGCACCGAGGTCGCGGTCGGCACGGACAGCGAGATGTCCATGTTCTTCGCGGTCGCGGCCGGGATGCCGCGCAGCACGGTCAGGGTGGGCTCGTCGCTGGCGCTCACCGGGGCCGGGCGGGGCGCGTCCTTCGGCGTCGGCTTCTCGTCGGCCTTCGGCGGAGCCGGGGTGGTGCTCGAGGCGGGGGAGACCTGCGGGGCCGGCTTCGCCTTCGGCGTCGGGGCGGAGGTCCTGGCGGCGTCCTGCTGGGCCTGCGCCGGGGCCTTGGCGGGACCCTTCGCCGGGCTCGTCGCCGGGGCCGTCGCCTTCGTCGCGGTGGTCGCGGTCGCCGTGCGCGTCGTGCCGTTCGAGCCCGCGCCCTTGAAGAACGCGGCCCACGCCGGGTCGACGCTGCTGGGGTCGGCCTCGAACCTCTCCTTCATCTCCTCCACGAGCCATTCATTGGCCCCGAAGTCGACGGGTTCGGGTGATCCGTGGGACTGGTCTGACGACTGCGTCACGACGTGCTTCGCCTCTTCCGAATAGCGCGTTGGCCCCCCGCCGCCGGTAGCGGGCGGTGTCGACCGTCAAGGCTAGTCCCCCGGCGAAGAAAACACCGCCTCCGGTCACCCTTTGGCTCGCCGTGTTGCACAAACGTCACGAAGCAGGTTCTGGTGGTGGGTACCGGACGGAGGTGAACACCATGAGACCTGCACCACAACGGCCCGGTCCACGGGCCCTCACGAGGGGGTCGGCAGCGCTGCTCGTCGCGCTCGCCCTGGTCGTGGGCGGCTGCTCGGGAGGCGGCGACGAACCCGACGACGAGGGGCGCCCCGAGGGCGGTGCGACGGAGGTCACCAAGGTGCCCACCGTGCGCAAGATCGGCAAGGTGCGCGGCCGGCTCGACCACAAGGGCCGGGTGAAGGTCGCCCGCGCGGTGAGCGGCCTGGTCGAGGAGTGGTCCGACCGGGCGTACGGCGGGGAGTACCCCCGCACCGACCACACCGGTGCCTTCGAGCGGTTCACCCCCGACGCCCGGGCCCTGGCCCGCAAGCGGCGCGGCGTGCTGACCAACGCCGGCATCGGCGCCGACCTCGAGTCGGTCACCATCGTGCGTCGTACCGTCCGCGTCGACGTGGCCGCCCCGCGCGGCCGGCTCGCCGGGGCCACCGCCCGGTTCCGGATCGTGCTCGACCTGGTCGGCGACGACCTCGACCGCCGCGAGGTCGTCAACGGGCGGCTGCTGGTCACGCCGACCGTCGACGGGTGGCGGGTGTTCGGCTTCGACGTCCGCCGCTCCGAGGAAGGGAAGGGATCGTGATGCACGCCTTCGCCCGCACGACGCTGCTGGCACTCCTGCTCGGGGTGATCGCCGTCGTCGTCCCTGACAGCACCCCTGCGCCTGCGGACATCACCGTCGTCAAGGTGGACCGCGCCGAGGGCGTCGCGGTCGACCCCGACGTGGTGTGGGTGCTCGCCGCCGGCTCCGACGCCCGGCCCGGCGACGACCCGCTGCGGGTGCGCGCCGACGCGCTCCAGCTCGTCGGCATCAACACCCGCACCGGTGCCGCGACCGCGATCGGCATCCCGCGCGACAGCTGGGTGCCCATCCCCGGCGTCGGGTCCAACCGGGTCAACGCCGCCCTCTACTACGGCGGCCCGCAGCTGCTCGGCCGCACCGTCGGCAACCTCGTCGGCGTCCAGCCCGACTACGTCGTGGTCGCGACCTTCGGCGGCCTGGCCCGGCTGGTCCGCGGCATCGGCGGCATCACCGTCGACAACCCGCGCCGCTTCGGCGATGCCGCCCTGCACCCCCGCGGCTGGCCCCGGGGCAAGGTGCGGCTGAACGGGATGAAGGCCGTCGAGTTCGCCCGGGTCCGCAAGGAGCTGCCGCGCGGCGACTTCGACCGCTCCGCCAACCAGCAGCGCGTGCTGCGCGGCATCCACCACCGCGTCGTCGAGCGGGCCAGGGAGCCGGGCTTCATCGAGTCCCAGGTGCTCAAGGTGATGCGCAACCTCTACACCCGCGGCCTCTCGCCCGCCGAGCTCTTCCGCTTCGCCCAGGCGATCGCCCAGGTCGACCCGGGCAAGGTGACCGCGTGCGTGCTGCCCGGCAGGGGGGCGAGCATCAACGGAGCCAGTGTGGTGCTGCCCGACACCGGCACCGCCCGCCGCTGGGGCAACGACGCCCGCCGCGACGCCCGGATCAACCGGTGCTGATGCCGTCGCGGGCCTCGCGCGCGCCCCTGCCGGCCAGCGCGTCGGCGCGCTCGTTGCCGGGGTCCCCAGCGTGGCCCTTGACCCAGTGCCAGGTCACGTCGTGCACCGCGGCCGCGGCGTCGAGGCGCTTCCAGAGGTCGTCGTTCTTGACCGGCGCCTTCGCGGCGGTGCGCCAGCCGTTCGCCTTCCACTTCGCGACCCACGACATGATCCCGTTGCGCACGTAGCTGCTGTCGGTGTGCAGGTCGACGGTCGAGGGCCGGGTCAGCGCCTCGAGCGCCCGGATGGCCGCCATCAGCTCCATCCGGTTGTTCGTCGTGGCCGGCYCSCCGCCGTACAGCTCGAGCTCGTGCTCGCCGTAACGCAGCACCGCCCCCCAACCGCCCGGCCCGGGGTTGCCCAGGCAGGCCCCGTCGGTGTGGATGGTCACGCGGGTCGGGGAGTCGCTCGGCACGAGGGGAGGGTACGGCGACGGGGGAGCCTGTCGGATGGCCGGGCCCGGTCGCCGGACCGCTGCTGCGCCGGCACCGGCGCGGCCGGACGCTACCGCCGTCCCGGCACCTGCTGCTCGGCGAGCGGGAACAGCCGGTGCAGCAGGTCGGCGATGGTGACGACGCCGTGGGCCCGGTCCCGGCCCCCTCCGGTCACCACGGCGAGCTGGGTGCTGCTCTCGCGCATACGGGCCAGCGCGGCATAGACCTTGGTATCCGGGGCGAGCGCGAGCACCGGCCGGACGAGGGGGTCGACGGGTTCGTCCGGGGCGAGCGCGAGCGTGTCACGGACGTGCACGACCCCGGTCATCTGCTCCTCGTCGCCCACGAGGATGCGCAGGTGACCGCTCGCGCGGCTGGCGTCCTGGACGTCCGCGACGCGAGCACCCCGGTGCACGGCGGTCGGCGGCGTCACGCCGAGCAGGTCTCCGACGGTCAGGGTCTCGAGCTCCAGCGCGCTCGAGAGCTGGACGGAGAAGGAGGCGTCGAGCGCACCGACGTTGGCGGAGTGCTCGACCAGCTGGCGCAGGGCCGCGGGGTCCTGCCCGGCGGCCATCTCGTCGACCGGCTCCACCCCGACCTTGCGCAGGCACCAGTTGGCGGCGCCGTTGAGGCCACGGAGCAGGGGACGGGTCAGCCACATGAAGCCGCGCATCGGGATCGCCAGCAGCGTCGCGGACCGCTCGGGGTGGGCGATGGCCCACGACTTCGGGGCCATCTCCCCGACGACGAGGTGCAGGAACGTCACGACGACCAGGGCGAGCACGAAACCGGCGACGTCGGCGAGCCAGAGGGCGGTGCCCCACGCCTCGAGGAGCGGCGTCAGCCAGTGGTGCACCGCGGGCTTGGTGATCGCCCCGAGCGCCAGCACGCTGATCGTGATGCCGAGCTGGGAGCCGGCGAGCAGCACGGTCAGCTCCGAGGAGCTGCGCAGCGCGGCGCGCGCAGAGCGGCTGGTGAGCGCCGCGTCCTCCAGGCGGTGCTTCTTCGCGGCCATGAGCGCGAACTCCACGGCGACGAAGAACGCGCTGGCGGCGATGATGAGGACGGTGGCCGCTGCCACCACGACCGGGCTCTCCATCAGGAATCCTCCTCGGCGGCCAGGACGGTGACCCGCACGCTGGCCGGGACGTGCTGGTGGACCTCCACGACCTCGAGGCGTGCGACGCGGGCGCGGGGCTCCTCCCCGTGGATCAGGTCGCCCGGGTCGTCAGGCAGGCGCACGTCGACGACGTCACCCACCTGTGGCAGACGGCCGTGCTCGGCGATGACCAACCCCGCGAGCGTCTGGTAGTCACCGGGAGGCAGGTCCTGGTCGAGTGCCCGCTCGACCTCGTCCAGCGGCACGTCGCCGGGCACGATCCACGACTTGCCCTCGTCGATGATGAGCGGGACCGGGGTGTCGGTGTCGTGCTCGTCGGTCAGCTCGCCCACCAGCTCCTCGGCGAGGTCCTCCAGGGTCAGGACACCGACGAAGCCGCCGTACTCGTCCAGGACGGCAGCGATCTCGTTGCCGGTGCGGGACATCTCCTCCAGCGCCACCGGCAGGGACATCCGGGTGGGGACGACCAGCGCCGGCCGCACCAGGTCGGTCAGGTCAGCCGGGGGCTCCGAGGCGAGCACGTCCTGCAGGTGGACGACGCCCGTCACCTCGTCGCCGTCCACGACGGGGTAGCGGGAGTGCCCGGTGGCCATCAGCGTCCGCACCTGCTCCAGCGTCGCGCTGGTGTCGACGACGTCGACCCGGGAGCGGGGAACCATGGCGTGCTCGACGTCCCGGGTCGGGAAGTCGAGGATGCGGTCGAGCAGCACCGACAGCTCCTCCGGCAGGTCGCCGGCGGCGCGCGAGTCGGCGACGATGTGCTCGAGGTCGCGGGCGGTCGCCGAGTGCTCGACGTCGTGCACCGGCTCGATCCGCAGCGCCCGCAGCAGGAGGTTGGACGACTGGTCGAAGACCCAGATCAGCGGCCCGGTGACCTTGAGGTAGCCCAGGGTGGAGCGCGCCAGGCGATCGGCGACGGACTCGGGCCGGGCGATGGCGAGGTTCTTGGGGAACAGCTCCCCGAAGAGCATCTGCGCGAGCGTCGAGAAGAGGAGGGCGAGCACGGTGCCGATGGCGACGCCCACCGGCATCGGGACGCCCACGCCGCCGAGCATCGTGCCGAGCGAGTCACCGATGAGGGGCTCGGCCACGTAGCCGACCAGGAGCCCGGTGACGGTGATCCCGAGCTGCGCCCCCGAGAGCATGAAGGACGTCCGGCGCGTCACGCGCAGCGCGCGCGCCGCGGTGGCGTCACCAGCTGCTGCGCGGGCCTTGAGCCGGGAGCGGTCGACCGCCATGTAGGCGAACTCCTGGGCCACGAAGTAGCCGGTCGCCACCGTGATGGCCAAGACCACCAGCAACCCGAGGAGCAGGGACAGCAACGTCGTCATCAGTCCGCCTCGGGGGCCGTGGCGCCGGCGTCGCCGGTGCCAGGGCCGCGTCGGGCGGACGGGGCTGGTCGGTGCTTCGTCTTCCGCATGTCTCCACCTGAACGCGCGGGCCGCCGCCGGAGTTCCTGCCGGCCGCGGGCACGAAGCCTGCCGGCCCCGGGCACGAAGAAGGGCCAGGGTGCCGTGCCGGCTCCCTGGCCCTTCTCCGCAAGCGCACGAGGGCGCCTCCGGCAGGATTCGAACCTGCGACACCTGGTACCGGAAACCAGTGCTCTATCCCCTGAGCTACGGAGGCAGGTCGCCGGACAGGGTCCAGCGACGCGGAGCGCACACTACCGGGCGATACTCCCGCGTCGCCTAATCAACATGCCCCGGCCCCCCCCCCCCCCCCCCCCCCCCCCCCCCCGCCGATAGGCTGGGCCGGTGACTCCTGCCCAGCTCTCCACGACCATCGTCGAGGCCCTCACGTCGCTCGTCGACGCGGGTGCCCTGACCCTCCCCGACGGCGTCCCGGCGGAGGTCACGGTGGAGCGACCCCGGCAGAAGGGGCACGGCGACTACGCGACCAACGTCGCGCTGCAGCTGGCCAAGAAGGCCGGCACCAACCCCCGCGCGCTCGGCGAGCTGCTCGCGGAGCGGCTGCGCGCGGCCGAGGGGATCGGCGCGGTCGAGGTGGCCGGACCCGGCTTCCTCAACATCAGCGTCGAGGCCGGCGCGCAGGGCAAGGTGGCGGCCGAGGTCGTCGCCGCCGGGCGCGAGTACGGCCGCACCCGGGTGCTGGCCGGCCAGAAGGTCAACGTCGAGTTCATCTCCGCCAACCCGACCGGCCCGCTGCACCTGGGGCACACCCGCTGGGCGGTGCTCGGTGACGCCATCGCGCGGGTGCTGTCGGCCGCGGGCGCCGAGGTGACCCGGGAGTTCTACATCAACGACCGCGGCGTGCAGATGAACCACTTCGCGGACTCCATCATCGCCGCGGCGCTCGGCGAGCCCAAGCCCGAGGACGGGTACGCCGGCGGCTACATCGACGAGCTCGCGAAGGCCGTCGAGGCGGCCAGCCCCGGCATCTTCCAGCTCGAGGGCGAGGAGCGGCGTGCCGCCGTACGGGCCAAGGGCTACGAGCTGCAGCTCAAGGAGCAGCAGGAGCAGCTCGAGAGCTTCAACACCCACTTCGACGTGTGGTTCTCCGAGCTGTCCCTGCACGAGTCCGGCTCGGTGCCCGAGACCCTGCAGCGGCTCAAGGACCTCGGCCACGTCTACGAGGAGGGTGGCGCGCTGTGGATGCGCACCACGGACTTCGGCGACGACAAGGACCGGGTGCTCATCAAGTCCGACGGCGAGCTGACCTACTTCGCCTCCGACACGGCCTACTACCTCAACAAGAGGGAGCGCGGCTTCGACAACTGCCTCTACCTGCTCGGTGCCGACCACCACGGCTACGTGGGCCGGCTCCGGGCGATGGCGGCGTGCGTCGGCGACGACCCCGACCAGACGCTCGACGTGATGATCGGCCAGCTGGTCAAGATCATGCGCGACGGCGAGGAGCTCAAGCTCTCCAAGCGCGCCGGCACGATCGTGACCCTCAACGAGCTCGCCGACGAGATCGGCGTCGACGCGCTGCGCTACTCCCTGGCCCGCTACCCGGCGGACTCGCCGCTGGTGCTCGACGTCGCCGAGATCACCAAGCAGTCCAACGACAACCCGGTCTACTACGTGCAGTACGCCCACGCGCGCACCTGCCGGATGATCGAGAACGCCCGCGACCTCGGCATGTCGCTGCCCGACCTGACCGGCGCCGAGGGTGGCTTCGACCCCTCGCTGCTCGCGCACGAGCGTGACGGGGAGCTGCTGCGCGCCCTGGCGGAGTACCCCCGCGTCGTCGCCAGCGCTGCCGAGCTGCGTGAGCCGCACCGGGTCGCCCGCTACCTCGAGGACACCGCCTCGGTGTTCAACAAGTGGTACGACACCCGCGAGTGCCGGATGCTGCCGCAGGGCGACGAGCCGGTCCAGCCGGTCAACGAGGCCCGCCTCGTGCTCACCGTCGCCACCCGCACCGTGATCGCCAACGGCCTGGACCTGCTGGGCGTCTCCGCGCCGGAGCGGATGTGAGCGGGCACGTCTCGCCCGGCGGCTTCACCGGCACCTCGCCGGTGTGGCTGCGCGAGCCCGAGGACGTCAACGCGCTGGTGCCCGCGCTGTGGCCGGCGTCGGCGAGCAAGGACGACGACGGCGTGCTGCACGTCGGCGGCGTCTCGGTGCCGGACCTGGTGGCCAACGTGAACACCCCGGCGTTCGTCCTCGACGAGGGCGAGTTCCGCGCCCGGGCGCAGGCCTTCCGCGACGCGTTCAGCGGCTACGACGTCTACTACGCCGGCAAGGCCTTCCTCTGCACCGCGGTCGCCCGCTGGGTCGCGGAGGAGGGGCTGTGCCTCGACGTGTGCAGCAACGGTGAGCTGACCGTCGCGCTGCGTGCCGGCGTCGACCCGGCCCGGATCGGCTACCACGGCAACAACAAGACGGCCATGGAGCTGCGCCGCGCGGTGCACGCCGGCGTCGGGCGGATCATCGTCGACTCCTTCCAGGAGGTCGAGCGCCTCGCCGACGTCGCCCGCCAGCTCGGCACCACCCAGGCCGTCATGGTCCGGGTGACCGCCGGCGTCGAGGCGCACACCCACGAGTTCATCGCCACCGCGCACGAGGACCAGAAGTTCGGCTTCTCGATCTCGTCCGGCGCGGCCCTCGAGGCCGTGCAGATGGTGCTCGCCC
>NZ_VLJQ01000050.1:65757-70959 GCF_007829375.1 Nocardioides sp. J9
CGCCGGCCGCCGCGTGCTCGCGCTGCACGCGCACGTCGCCTCCGAGCTGGGCCACGTGATGCCCGAGCTCGACCTCGGTGGCGGGTTCGGCATCGCCTACACCACCCAGGACGACCCGGCGGAGCCGTCGCTGCTGGCCGAGCAGATCACCCGGATCGTCACCGGCGAGTGCGCCGCCCTCGGCATCGACGTGCCGCACCTGTCGATCGAGCCCGGGCGCGCGATCGTCGGCCCCGCGATGTGCACCGTCTACACGGTCGGCACGGTCAAGGAGGTCGAGCTCGACGCGGGCGCCTCGCGCACCTACGTCAGCGTCGACGGCGGCATGAGCGACAACATCCGCACCGCCCTGTACGACGCCGACTACTCCTGCACGCTCGCGTCCCGCGCGTCCACGGCCCCGCCCGTGCTCGCCCGGGTGGTCGGCAAGCACTGCGAGTCGGGCGACATCGTGGTCAAGGACGAGTTCCTGCCCGGCGACATCGGCCCCGGTGACCTCGTCGCGGTGCCGGCCACCGGCGCCTACGGCCGCTCGATGGCGTCGAACTACAACCACGCGCTGCGCCCGCCGGTGGTCGCGGTCCGCGACGGCCAGGCCCGCGTGGTCGTGCGTCGCGAGACCGAGGACGACCTGCTCGCGACCGACATCGGCTGACCCGGCCGGTCGGGCCGTCAGCCCCGGCCGAGCAACCGGACCGGTCCGTCGCCGGACTCCGCGAGCGCGTCCCCGGGGTTCGCCAGCCGGCACGAGCGCATCGACAGGCAGCCGCAGCCGATGCAGTCGTCGAGGGTGTCGCGCAGCCGCTCAAGCCGGGCGATCCGCTCGTCGAGCACCGAGCGCCACGAGCGCGACAGCCGGGTCCAGTCGGCCTTGGTCGGGGTCCGGCCCTCGGGCAGGGTCGCCAGCGCGGCCCGGATGTCGGCCAGCGAGATGCCGACGCCCTGCGAGACCCGGACGAACGCGATCCGGCGCAGCACGTCGCGGTGGTAGCGACGCTGGTTGCCCGCCGTGCGCACGCTGCTGATGAGGCCCTCGCGCTCGTAGAAGTGCAGCGCCGACACCGCCACCCCGGCGCGCCGGGCCACCTCGCCGGGCGCCAGGTCGTGGGTCCTGATCTCCTGGTTGACGTCGCTCATTGACCTCAACATTAGTTGAGGTTGTCGGATGGCTGCATGCACGCGATCCGACAGCACGCCTACGGCCCGCCGTCCGTCCTGCAGCTCGAGGAGCTGCCCGACCCCCAGCCGGGTCCCGGCCAGGTCCGGGTCGCGGTCGAGGTCGCCGGCGTGCACCTGCTCGACACCTACCTGCGCGCGGGCAAGGGGCCGGCGACCGTGGCGGCACCGGCCCTGCCGGTGGTGCCCGGCCGCGAGGTGGCCGGCGTCGTGGACCAGGTCGGCGACGGCGTCACCTCCGCGTGGCTCGGCCGACCGGTCGTCGTACACCTCGGGCCGCAGGGCAGCGGTGGCTACGCCGAGCTGGTGCTGGCCGACGTCGACCGGGTGCGCGAGCGCCCGGCGGGGATGGACGCGGCGACGGCCGTGGCGGCGATCGGCACCGGGCGCACGGCCGCGGGCATCCTCGACCTCGCCGGGATCACCGCCGACGACGTCGTCGTGGTCACCTCGGCCGCAGGCGGCCTCGGGACCCTGCTCCTGCAGGGCGCCCGCAACACCGGTGCCCGCGTCGTCGGCCTGGCCAGCGGCGACAAGCTCGAGGTGGTGCGCCGCTTCGGCGCGCACACGGCGGTCGACCGATAGGTGCTCCGACCGGGAGCATGGGCGCATGGCCGCCGACCTCGACCGCCGCGACCCCGCCTGGCCGGACGTCCTGCGCGCCGCCGAGCCGCGGCTCACCGTCCTGCTCGACGGCGTCGGCGGCGACCTGCCGCGCGCCCTGCACGCGATGCTCGAGCCCGGCGGCCGGACCGTCCGCTTCTCCGGCGACCGCGAGGGCTACGACGAGGCGGACCGCGAGGTCGTCGACGTCCTCGGCCCGGCGATCACCAGCCGGGTGGCGGAGCTGGAGAAGGACGCGCTCGAGGCCGCGGCCGACGGGTCCCGGGTGCCGTTCGTCGGCACGGTCCACCCGCTCGCCGACGCCGCACTCGCCCACGAGGCGCTGGAGGCCGGCCGCGCGGTCGGCAAGGTCGTCCTGGTGGTCGGCCGGTGACGGCGGTCGTCGACGCCGCGGTGGGCTCACCGTGGCGGGGCCGCTACGCCCGCACGACGGTCGGGGTCTTCGCCCTGGCCTTCCTCTTCGCCTTCGAGGCGCTCGCCGTGGCCACGGTGATGCCCGACGTGGCGGCCGACCTCGACGGGCTCAGCTGGTACGCCGTCGCATTCGCCGCGCCGCTCGCCGCCGGCGTCGTGGCGCTCGCTGCCAGCGGCGTGCAGGTCGACCGGCTCGGGCCCGCGCCGGTGCTGCGCCGCGGCCTGCTGGTCTTCTGCGCCGGCGTCACGGTGGCCGGGCTGGCGCCCACGATGCCGCTGTTCGTCCTCGGCCGGCTGGTGCACGGGTACGGCGGCGGGCTGATCGGCGTCGCCCTCTACGTCGTGATCGCGCAGGCCTACCCGGAGGCGATGCGGCCGCGGGTGTTCGCGGTGCTGACGACCGCGTGGGTGCTGCCGGCGCTGGTCGGTCCGCTGCTCGCCGCGCAGGTCGCCGAGCTCGTGGGCTGGCGCTGGGTGTTCCTCGGGGTGCCGGCCGTCGCGGTCGCGGCGTGGCTGCTGGTGGCCGACGCACCGTCGCGCCCCGGGCCGGCCGCCGACCGTGACGCCCGCGATCGCGGCAGGCTGCGGTGGGCGCTCACCGAACGCGGTGTGCTGGCAGTCAGCCTCGGCGGCCAGCAGGTCGTGGCGTGGTGGCCGCTGCTGGTCGCGGTCGGCCTCGGCGCGGTGGTGGCCGGCGCAGGCCGGGTGCTCCCGGCCGGTGCCTGGCGCCTGGGCGCCGGCCTGCCCGCGGTGATCGGCTCCCGGGCCGCCATCGGCACCGCGTTCGCCGCGGCCGAGGTCTACGTGCCGCTCCTGCTCGTGCTGGAGCGGGGGCTGAGCCTGGCCCAGGCAGGCTGGGTGCTCACCACTGGCGCGGTGACCTGGTCGACCGGCGCCGTGCTGGCCGCCCGGTGGCGGCTCCTCGCGGACCAGCCGGGGCGGGTGCGGGCCGGCGCGCTGCTCCTCGGCAGCGGCATCCTCGGCCTCGCGACGGTCTCGTTGCCCGTCGTACCGCTGGCGGTGGTGGTCGCCGCGTGGGGCGTCGCCGGGCTGGGCATCGGGATGGCCTTCTCGACCCTCTCCGTCCTCGCCCTCGCCACCGCCGCGGAGGGGGAGGCCGGTCGCACGTCGTCCTCGCTGCAACTCGCCGACCACCTCTCCAACAGCGTCGGGGTCGCCGTCGGCGGGGTCGTCTTCGCAGCGTTCGCCGAGTCCGCGCCCGCACCCGCGGCGACCGGACTGGTCCTGGCGGCCGGCGTCGTGGCCTTCCTGGCGCTGGTGCCGGCGGCGCGGCTACGGGACTGAGCGGGCCAGCCCAGGCCGGTCGGGCCGGTCAGGCCGGTCGGCCCGCGCGGTGCACGGCGACCCGCGCCGGGCGCACCGCCCGCCCGAGCTCGGTGACGACCAGGCCGGGCTCGACCAGCTCCGCGACCGTGCGGTCCCGGGCGGCGTCGTCGGTCGCGACCACCTCGACCGCCTCCATCGTCGTCGCGTCGAAGACGGCGCCGGGGGAGGGCGCGACCAGTCGGCCACCGCGGCCCTCGATCAGGCGCTCGAGCCCGCCGGCGACGGCGGTGAAGGCCTCGCGCTCGCGGCGCGACCGCGCGGTGGCGGCGCAGGCGCTGGCGTCGCGGTGCAGGGCGAGCAGGTCCACCAGGAGCGGGACGTCGGCCCCGGCCCGGGCCCGGGCCGCGGCCGCCCGGCCGTCATCGACCAGCTTGTCGATGCTGGCGGCCTGCCGGGCCACCAGCCGGCCGACGTCGACCACGGCGTCGGCGAGGTCCTGCAACGTCGGTTCGGACATCCGCGAATCGTAGCCAGCGTGCACCCCCGCAGATAGGCTCGCCGCCGTGGCCGTCCACGGAATCGACCTCGGCACGACCTGCTCGGCGATCGCGCGGACGGACGCGGGCGGTCGGCCCGAGGTGCTCGTCGGCATGACCGGTGAGCCGACGGTCCCCTCGGTGGTCCTCTTCGCCTCCGAGCGCGAGCACCTCGTCGGCGAGGGCGCCCGCCGTCAGGCGCGCCTCGACCCCGAGCACGTGTGCGCGCTGGTGAAGCGCCGGATGGGCGACTCGGAGTGGCGCTTCGTCGCGCACGGGCGCACCTGGTCCGCGGCCGCCGTGTCGTCCCTGGTGCTGAAATCGGTCTGCGAGGACGCCGCCTTCGGCTCCGGCGAGCCGGTGACGTCCGCGGTGATCACGGTGCCGGCGTACTTCGGCGACGAGGAGCGGCGAGCGACCACCCTCGCAGGCACCTACGCCGGCCTCGACGTCGTCGACGTGCTCTCCGAGCCGATCGCCGCTGCGCTGTCGTACGGCTTCGGGCGGCTCGACGGCTCCTTCGGCCTCGGCAAGGGGGAGGACTACGAGACAGTCCTGGTCTACGACCTCGGTGGCGGGACGTTCGACGCCACGGTGATCGAGCTCGCCGACCGGCGGATCTCGGTGCTCGCCGTGGACGGTGACCACCAGCTCGGCGGCGCCGACTGGGACGAGCGGATCTGCCTGCACCTCTCGCGGCAGTTCTGCGCGGAGAACCCGGACGCCGAGGACCCGCTCGACGACTCCGCCGGCAGCCAGGAGCTGGTGCTCGCCGCGCAGCGCGCCAAGCACGACCTCTCCGAGCGCGAGGTCACCGAGGTCGTCGTCAGCCACGACGGCGCCCGTTCGACCGTCACGCTCACCCGCGCCGAGCTGGAGGACATGACCTCGGCGCTGCTGCGCCGCACGGTCGACCTCACCCGGTCCTGCCTCGAGGCGGCGGCCCGCCGCGGCGTCGGCCGGGTCGGCCGGGTGCTCATGGTCGGCGGGTCGTCGCGGATGCCGATGGTCGCCCGGGCGCTGCGCGCGGAGCTCGGCATCGAGCCGGAGCTGCACGACCCCGACCTCGCCGTCGCCAAGGGGGCCGCGCTCTACGGTGCCAAGAAGGAGCTCGAGCGCCTCGTCGAGGGCGACCTGCTCACGCGCGGCCGGCTGCGGGCGGGCG
>NZ_VLJQ01000050.1:71129-79536 GCF_007829375.1 Nocardioides sp. J9
CCTGCCGATCGACGTGGGTCGCTCGTTCGGGACCGTGCGCCCGGACCAGGACGCCATCAACATCCGCATCGTCGAGCAGCAGGGCCAGGCCGAGTCGATGCGCGTGCAGGACGTGAAGCTGCTCGTCGCCGGGATGATCGAGGGCATCCCTCCCGGCTACGACGCCGGCAGCGAGGTGCAGGTCCGGTTCACGATGGGCTTCGACGGGCTGCTGACCGTGCTGGCCCACCACGTCGACGCCGGGATCCCGCTCCGGCTCACCGCCCAGACCGGCGCGACGCTGTCCCAGGCCGAGGTGGCCCGCGAGCGCGAGCAGCTCCAGCGCACGCGGCGGCGCGACGCGTGAGCGTGCGGGCGCCGTTCGACGGCAACGACTACCGCAAGCGGGTGCTGGCCGCCGTCCACCGCCGCGGCGGCCTCGAGGCCTCCGACCCGTTCGAGCTGTACGACGTGCCCGTCGACGACGTCACCCGGTGGAGCGAGGAGGACGTGGCGACCCGGGTCGGTGAGGTGTGGGGGTTCTGGCAGCGCCAGCGCGACCACCCGAAGTACGGCACGCTCGTCGGCCTGCTCGTCGCGACGCACGACGAGAACAGCGCCGACCTGCTCGACCCCTCCCGGCGTGCCGCGGCCGCCGAGCAGGTGCGCCGGCAGCGCGAGGCCCGCGACGCCGCCCGGTTCCAGCCGCTCGACGAGGCCGTCTCCCGGCTCGTGCAGCGCCACGGTGGCATCCCGCGCGACAAGCTCGAGGGACTCGTGGAGGTCGGTGCGCTCGGCGGGCTCACCCGCGCCGAGGTCGAGCTCCGCCTGCGCCGGCACCGCGTCGTCGACCCCGCACCGGCCGCCCCGGCGACCCCGCCGCCGGCGGCGCCGCTGGTCAGCGACCACCGGCGCCAGCAGGTCCGCGACCTGCTCGACGAGCTCGGCCGGCTTGAGGAGCAGCCCCCGCCGCCGACCCTGCTGGCGCTGCTCGGCCTCGACCCGGGCGCCGACGACGCGGAGGTCGCCCTCCGCGCCGAGGCGTGGCGGGCCCGCTGCCGCGAGCTGCCGCCGCTGCGGGTCCGGGCCGTCGCCGACGAGCTGATGGTGCACGTCGCCGAGCTGCTCGAGCGCGGTCCGGTCATGCGCGACGCCTACCTCGACGCGGTCCTCGTCGACGTGCAGGTGCGGTTGCGTCCGCGGGTCCGTGCCGCGGCGCTCGTCGAGGACCGGCTGACGGCCGAGGACCACGAGCACCTCTACGAGGAGGCGCTCGCGCTCGGCCTCGACCCCGCCCGGGCCCGGGAGGCGATCGCCGGCCTCGCCGCCGAGCTCGACGTCGAGGTGGAGCCGGTGTCCGCGCGGCGCCCGTCCCGGCCCGCCCCGCCCCCGGCTCCCGCCTCGTCGGACCCGTCGACCCCGCCGGCCCCGTCGCGCCCGGCCGAGCGCCCGTGGGAGGCCGGCCTGCGCGCCGCCCGGGCCGCCCTGCGCCGCGGTGCGCTGCTCGAGGCCCGCCGGCTGGTCGGCCAGGTGTCCGCGAGCGGCGACCCCGCTGCCACGACGCCCCTGCGCGCCGTCGCCGACGAGGTCGAGCAGGCCGTCCGCGAGGCCGAGCTGCAGTGGCGCGCCGCGGCCGCCGCCCTCGGGGCCCGCCGCTTCGCCGAGGCCGTCGAGCACCTCGAGCACCTCGCCCGGGTGGCGGCCGACCTGCCGCCACCCGCCGGCCTCCAGCCAGCAGCGGCCGAGCTGGCCCGTGCCCGGGCCGAGGTCGCCGAGGCCGACGCCCGCACCGCCGCTGCCCGCAGCGCTCCCGACCCGGTCGCCGCGCTGGTCGCGGTGCTCGAGCGGTGGCCCCAGCACCCGGGGGCGGTGGCGGCCCTCGCCGCGCTGCCGCTGCGCCCGCCGGGGAGCGTGCACGCGCGCCGCGACGCCTCCGGAGCGGTCGTGGTCGAGTGGCAGCCGTCGCCGACCGCCGGGGCGTCGTACAAGGTCAGCCGGGTGGAGCCCGGGGGACGCACCAGCGTCGTCGGCCGCACCGCCGCCACCCGGATCGAGGACGGCGGCGCCCCCGCCAGCCGCGACGTGCCGGACTACGTCGTGGTCGCCGTCCAGCCCGGCCGGACCTCCGCCGAGTCCCGGACGGGCCGCCCGGCCCCGTCGCCCACCCCGGTCGCACCGCCGGCGGCGGCCAGCACCCCGGCACCGGTCGACATGGTGAGCGACGTGGTCGCCGCGCGCGGCGCCGACGGCTCGGTGCACGTGCGCTGGCGTGGTCCTGCCGGCGTGGAGTTCAAGGTCTCCCGCCGTGCCCCCGACGGACGCTGGCAGGTCGTCGGGCGCACCCGGGCGACGGGGATCGAGGACGGTGGCGCCCCGCCCGGCGAGGTCCCCGTGTACGCCGTCTCTGCACGCGGCGACGACGGCGTCTCGCCCGAGGTGTACTCCCGACCGACGTGAGGGCGGCCGTGAGCGCGGGGGAGCGGGCGGGCTGTCCGCGTTCTGCCATCGGGTGCTCGGCCGGGGCCGGGCGCCGATAGGGTTGGCCCGTGAACAGTCCCCTCAAGGTCGCCGTCCTCGGCTGTGGCTCCGTCGGGTCGCAGGTGGTGCGTCTCCTCGGCGAGCAGGCCGACGACCTGGCTGCCCGGGTGGGTGCGCGGGTCGAGCTCGCCGGCGTTGCCGTGCGCCGCCTCGACGCCCCGCGCGAGGTCGACGTGCCCGCCGAGCTGCTCACCACCGACGCCGCGGCGCTGGTCGCCCGCGAGGACGTCGACGTCGTCATCGAGGTGATCGGCGGCATCGAGCCGGCCCGGACCCTCATCCTGTCCGCGCTGGAGAACGGCGCCTCCGTCGTCACCGCCAACAAGGCGCTGCTCGCCGAGGACGGCCCGACCCTCTTCGAGGCCGCCGAGAAGGCCGGCCGCGACCTCTACTACGAGGCCGCCGTCGCCGGCGCCATCCCGATCCTGCGCCCGCTGCGCGAGTCGCTCGCCGGCGACAAGGTGACCCGGGTGCTCGGCATCGTCAACGGCACCACCAACTTCATCCTCGACAAGATGGACACCCAGGGCAGCGGCTTCGCCGACGCCCTCGAGGAGGCCCAGGCGCTCGGGTACGCCGAGGCCGACCCGACCGCCGACGTCGAGGGCTTCGACGCCGCCGCCAAGGCCGCGATCCTCGCCAGCCTCGCGTTCCACTCGCGGGTCACCGCAGCCGACGTGCACCGCGAGGGCATCACCGACGTCACCGCGGGTGACGTGCGCTCCGCCCGCGAGATGGGCAGCGTCGTCAAGCTGCTCGCCATCGCCGAGCTGGTCCCCTCCGACGAGGCCGGCGAGGAGGCCGGGGTCAGCGTGCGCGTGCACCCGGCGATGATCCCCCGGTCGCACCCGCTGGCCAGCGTGCGCGAGGCCTACAACGCGGTCTTCGTCGAGTCCGAGGCTGCCGGCCAGCTCATGTTCTACGGCCCCGGCGCGGGCGGTTCGCCGACCGCGAGCGCCGTCCTCGGCGACCTGGTCACCGTCGCCCGCAACCACCGCCAGGGCACCCGCGGCGTCGGTGAGTCGGCCTACGCCGACCGCACCGTGCTGCCGATGGGGGAGACCCGCACCCGCTACCACGTCGCGATCGACGTCGACGACCGCGCGGGCGTGCTCGCCGCGGTCGCGCAGGCGTTCGCCGAGCACGGCGTCTCGATCCAGACCGTCCGCCAGGAGGGCCGGGGCAACGACGCCCAGCTCGTCGTGGTCTCGCACGAGGCGACGGATGCGGCACTGTCCGCGACCGTCGAGCGGCTGCGGGACATGGAGATCGTGCGTGAGGTCACCTCGGTGATGCGCGTCGAGGGAGCCGAGGAATGACCGGTACCACCAGCCCGACCGTCGCCAACGGACAGTGGCGCGGGGTGATCGAGGAGTACCGCTCCCTCCTCGACATCCCGCAGGACACCCCCGCGGTGACCCTCCGCGAGGGCGGCACCCCGCTGGTGCACAGCGGCTGGCTCTCCGGCCTGACCGGCGCCGAGGTGTGGCTCAAGGTCGAGGGCAACAACCCGACCGGATCGTTCAAGGACCGCGGCATGACGACCGCGCTGTCCGTCGCCGTCCACGAGGGCGCCCGCGCCGTCGTGTGCGCCTCGACCGGCAACACGTCCGCGTCGATGGCGGCCTACGCCGCCAAGGCCGGCGTCACCCCGGTCGTGCTGGTGCCTGAGGGCAAGATCGCCGCGGGCAAGATGGCCCAGGCCGTGCTGCACGGCTCGCAGGTCATCCAGGTCCGCGGCAACTTCGACGACTGCCTGCGCATCGCGCGCGAGATGGCGTGGAAGTACCCCGTCGCCCTGGTCAACTCGGTCAATCCGCACCGCCTCGAGGGCCAGAAGACCGCCGCCTTCGAGATCGTCGACTTCCTCGGCGACGCCCCCGACTTCCACCTGCTGCCGGTCGGCAACGCGGGCAACATCTCGGCCTACTGGCTGGGCTACACGCAGTACGCCGCACTCGGCCGGGCCACGAAGAAGCCGGTCATGCGCGGCTTCCAGGCCGAGGGCGCCGCCCCGCTGGTGACCGGCGAGCCGTTCCCCGACCCGGAGACCCGTGCCACCGCGATCCGGATCGGCAACCCCGCCTCGTGGAAGCTCGCCGAGGCCGCGCGTGACGAGTCCGGCGGCCGGTTCGCAGCGGTGTCCGACGCGCAGATCCTCGCCGCGCAGAAGCAGCTCGCCTCCCGGGACGGCGTCTTCGTCGAGCCGGCCTCCGCCGCCGGGATCGCCGGCCTGCTCGCCGAGCTGGAGGCGGGGGAGTCCTACGCCGGCTCTACCGTGGCGATCACCGTCACCGGGCACGGTCTCAAGGACATCGCGACCGCGCTGGACGGCCTCGAGCTGCCCGAGCTGGTCGTCGACGCGGACGTGGACGCGGCCGCCGCGGCCGCAGGTCTCTGATCCAGTGGCCTTCGTGGAGGGCCCGGTCCGGGTCACCGTGCCGGCGACCTCGGCCAACCTCGGGCCCGGCTTCGACACCCTCGGCATGGCGCTCGAGCTGCGCGACACCCTCGAGGCGGAGGTCCTGCCCCAGGGCCTGGTCGTCGAGGTGTCCGGGTACGGCGACGGCCAGGTCCCGCTCGACGAGCGGCACCTCGTGGTCCGCGCGATGCGGGCGACCTTCGAGCGGCTCGGCCAGCAGCCCACCGGCCTGCGGCTCTCCTGCACCAACGCCATCCCGCACGCCCGCGGCCTCGGGTCGTCCTCGGCGGCGATCGTCGGCGGCGTGTGGATCGCCCGCGAGCTGGTCGCGGGCGGCCGCCTGCTGCTCGACGACGACGGCCTGCTCGACCTCGCGGCGCAGATGGAGGGACACCCCGACAACGTCGCACCGGCGCTCCTCGGCGGGTTCGTGATCTCCGGCCAGGACCCCGACGACTCGTTCTGGGCGGTCCCCGGCAGCGTCGACCCGCGGGTCGGCGTGGTCGTCTTCGTCCCGCCGACCCCGGTCGAGACAGAGCACGCGCGCGGGCTGCTGCCCGACGTCGTACCCCACGACGACGCGGCGGCCAACGCCGGCCGCGCCGCGCTCCTGGTCGCAGCGCTCTCGGGCCGGCCCGAGCAGCTGCTGCGGGCGACCGAGGACCGGCTGCACCAGGAGTACCGCCGCCCGGCGATGCCCGACTCACTCGACCTCGTCGCGGCCCTGCGCGCCGACGGCGTGCCCACCATCGTGTCCGGCGCCGGTCCGACCGTGCTGGCGTTCACCGACGGCCCCGGCACCCCCGAGTCCGACGCGCTGCTGCGCCGGTGTCCGGCCGGCTGGAGGGCGCGGGCCCTCGCCGTCAGCAGTGCGGGCGCCACGCGCGCGGACTGAACGCCGGGCTCGCCTGCGCCCGGTCCCGTCGGTGGTACATTGGCGGCGCGCCGCAGTTCCCGGCGCCCGCGCGTCCCTCGGGACGTGCCAGTTCTCCGGCGCGGTGCCGGTCCCGCGGGTTCCTCCCGCTCGGTCGTCCGTGCCGGATCCAACCAGTTGCCGTTCCGTGCCGTTGACCGCCGGGACGTGCGTGTATCCGTGGGAAGGGCTCACGTGACCGAGACTCTCGACTCCACCGCCGCTGCCGGCGAGGCCCCCSGGGGCGACGACGCCCCGGCCAAGGCGCCGAGGAAGCGCGCCGGTGGACTCAACTCCATGCTGCTCGCCGACCTCAAGGCGATGGCCGGTGGCATGGGCATCAAGGGCGCCGGGAGCATGAAGAAGGCTGCCCTCGTCGACGCCATCAAGGCCGCGCAGGCCGGCCAGGGCAGCCTCCCCGAGGCGCCCGCCGAGCAGAAGTCCGAGCAGAAGTCCGAGCAGAAGTCCGAGCAGAAGTCCGAGCAGAAGTCCGAGCAGTCCGGCGGCCAGAGGGACGGCCAGAAGGACGGCCAGCCCGGCGGGTCCGAGGACAAGGGCGAGCGCCAGGGCCGCCAGCGCCAGCGCAACCGCGACGACCGCCAGAGGGACGGCCAGAAGGACGGCCAGCCCGACCAGAAGCAGGCCGACCAGAAGCAGGCCGACCAGGGCAAGGCGGACCAGGGCAAGGGTGGCCAGAAGCAGGGCGACCAGCAGAAGTCCGGCGACCAGAAGCAGGGCGACCAGAAGCAGGGTCAGGGCAAGCAGGGCGGCCAGGGCGGCCAGCAGAAGGCCCAGCCGAAGCAGGACGACGGCAACCGCGACAACCGTGACAACCGCGACAACCGCGCGGACGACGACCACGACGACGACGGCGAGGGCGGCAGCCGCCGCAACCGACGCCGCCGTGGCCGCGACCGCGACCGTGCCTCGCGCGGCCGCGAGCCCGACACCGAGGTCCGCGAGGACGACGTCCTCGTCCCGGCGGCGGGCATCCTCGACGTGCTCGACAACTACGCCTTCGTGCGCACCAGCGGCTACCTCGCCGGCGCCGACGACGTCTACCTCTCCTTGTCGATGGTCCGGAAGTACGGCCTGCGCCGCGGCGACGCCGTGGTCGGCCAGGTGCGACAGCCGCGCGAGGGCGAGCGCCGCGAGAAGTTCAACCCCATGGTCCGCATCGACACCGTCAACGGCGTCGACCCGGAGCAGGCGAAGAACCGCGTCGAGTTCGAGAAGCTCACCCCGGTCTCGCCGACCGAGCGGCTGCGCCTCGAGACCGGCCCGGACGCCGTCACCGGCCGGGTCATCGACCTGGTGACCCCGGTCGGCAAGGGCCAGCGCGGCCTGGTGCTCGCCCCGAGCGACGCCGGCAAGACCGCGACCGTGCAGGCCGTCGCCAACGCGATCACGACCAACAACCCCGAGTGCCACCTCATGGTCGTGCTCATCGACGAGCGGCCCGAGGAGGTCACCGACTTCCAGCGCGCCGTCCGCGGCGAGGTCGTCGCCAGCACCTTCGACCGCCCGGCCAGCGACCACACCACGCTCGCCGAGCTCGCCGTCGAGCGGGCGAAGCGGCTCGTGGAGCTCGGCCACGACGTGGTCGTGCTCATCGACGGCCTGACCCGCCTCGGCCGCGCGTTCAACCTCACCGCACCGGCCAGCGGCCGGATCCTGCCCGGTGGGGTCGACGCGGCCGCGCTCTACCCGCCGAAGCGGCTCTTCGGCGCCGCCCGCAAGATCGACAACGGCGGCTCGCTGACGATCCTGGCCACCGCGCTGACCAACGGCTCGGTCGTCGACGACGCGGTGCTCGACGAGCTCACCGGCACCGACAACCTGCGCCTGCACCTCTCCCGCGAGCTCGCCGACCGGGGCCTGGCCCCGGCCGTCGACGTGCACGCCTCCGGTACCCGCCGCGAGGACCTGCTGCTCACGAAGGAGGAGCAGGCCGTGCGGGCCAAGCTCCGTGCCGAGCTCGCCGGCAAGGACGGCGCCGAGGCGCTCGAGCAGCTCCTCGGCATGGTCCGCAACAGCAAGTCCAACGACGAGCTGCTGCTGCGTCTCTCGCGCTGAGCGCGTCGCCCGACACCGGTTGGGCGCCCCGCGCTGGTGGGCAGCCACCAGGGCGTTGCCCAAGACGTCGGTGCTGCTCACCAGCTCGGCGGGGGTCACCTGCTCGACCGGCAACGAGCGCGTCGCCTGTCGAGGGCGGCGCGCAGGCGCTCGCTGCGCTCGGCCCGCACTTGCCCTCGACGCGCCTTCGGCGCGAGCGCCACGCTGCCGCGCGCGCGGTTGCCTTGCGTAGGTCCCGCCCCCGCCTGGCGGCAAGCCTTGAGGTCGCTTCGCCGGACTCCCGGTGGTTGAGGTGCGAGGCCGCCCGCGGCCGAGCCTCGAAACCTCCGGACCTTGGTGGCGGGCTGTGCCCGGCTCGTCGGGTGCACCGGGGCCGCTGGTTTCGAGGCTCGGCGCTGGGGCGCCTCGCACCTCAACCACCGGCGGGAGGCTCGGCGCTGGGGCGCCTCGCACCTCAACCACCGGCGGGAGGCTCGGCG
>NZ_VLJQ01000048.1:0-1261 GCF_007829375.1 Nocardioides sp. J9
AGCGGCATGGTCGGGGCGCTCCGCCCCGACAGCGGCATGGTCGGGCGATGTCGGGCTCAGGGAGCGGCGCTCGCGTGGGATCGTTCGAGCATGAGCGACGAGAGCTAGTCTCGGGATCGGTCCGTAGCCCTCGTGCGGATAAGCCGACAGCCTAGGGATTCGAGCGTTCAGCAACTCCCCAACTAGCACTCCAGAAGGAGAGGCTCAGATGAACGAGGCGGCCAACGACCATCCCTGGCGATCTTCCGCCGTTGCAGCACGGTGGATCGGTGTTCGAGTCGTCTACCGCGAGACCACCTTTTGGTGGACGGTTGGGGCTTACGTAAAGAACGTCCTGATGTTGTTCGCGACAGTCGGGCTTAGCTTGCTCTGGTATGAGCCAAAGCGATTCTGCGACGTCATCCTCTATCGCTTGGACACCGGAGCGACCCTATGTAGATACGAACACACCAACTCGGAAGATGCCATTGACCATGTATCCAGCCTGAAGGACAGGCTCCTTGGGTCGCAGGTGTTCGACTTCTGTCGAGAGTTAGGCATTCCGATGGTCGAAATTGCTGGGGAGGGCATGGAGCCGCCGAGCAGTATCGACGATATCGAGGTCGAGTGGTTTCAAGTGCCCGAGTCGCGCCGATACGAAGAACCGCTCAGGTAGCGCACAAGACGCCAGCGAGTTGAGGCACCAGTGGTCGGGCGCTCCGCGGGCGCCCGGACTTGCCCCTGTCGGGACCCGGTGAGGAGCATTCAAGCACCTAGGTAAAGCAACAACCACTGACGACCGTCGAGCTGTCCATGCTGGTGCCGCTCCCACGTGGTCGTGCCTGTGTCAGACACAGCCCAAGCAAGGTGAAGTCCGCTGGGGTCCCCCACACGAGAGTTCTTGACCCACCGCGGTTGCCTATCGCGCCGACGCGCGGGCTCCCGCGGCGTCAAGCGATCGTCGCAGCCGCCCACATCCGGCGGCCGCGGGCTGGCATGCCGCCCTCCAATCGGCATCGGCCGGGCGTCCGACAGCGGCATGGCCGGGCGCTCCGCCCCGACGGCGGACCGGCAGCGAATGGTCAGGCATTCCTCCTGTGGTGGCTCGCTACCGCGTGGATCGAGTAAGGACGGGAACCTACTGCCTCCTAAAGAATTCCTGTGCGAACGTCTTGGCCTCCGATTCAGGGCTCATCCCAATCCAGGGTGTAGTTGCGGTCTGAAGCCGCCGGTCTCTAGCAGCGACCTGGCGATGTAGTTCGTGAGGTTGCGGAACCCGAGC
>NZ_VLJQ01000049.1:0-1065 GCF_007829375.1 Nocardioides sp. J9
GAGTCCGTGACCTGGGCGCAGATCGACCGCTTGGTTGCGGAGGCGATTGCTCGCTTCGACCCCGGGCGGGCGGAGCTGGAACGGCAGAGGGCGGCGGACCGCCGCCGGTTCACCATCTCCGACGTCGACGAGCACGGGCTGGTCTACGTCGACGCGTTGATGGACGCCGCCGACGGCCACGACCTCAACCAGACCATCACCCGCCGCGCCCACCTGCTCGGTCAGCTCGGCGACGACTCGTCGTTGGACGTGCGGCGGTCGAAGGCAGCCGGCGAGCTCGCCCGCCAGGACCTCTCCCTCTCCCTCGACCTCATCGTGAGCGACCCCGCCACCGGCGAGGTCATCGCCAAATCACCCGGCCGCCGCAGCGTCCTGAACCTCCACATCACCGACACCACCCTGACGGGTGAGAACCCGGTCGGACGCTGCGAGGAAACCCGGGGACCGGTCCTCGCGGGACAGATCAGGGAGTGGCTCTCCCTCCCCGGCTCCACGATCATCGTCCGCCCCGTCATCGACGTCGCCGACTGCACGCCGGTCGACTCCTACGAGATCCCCGACCGCCACCGCATCCGCGTGCAGCTGCGCGACCACACCTGCAGGTTCCCCAGCTGCACCACCCCCGCCACCAGGTGCGACCTCGACCATGCCATTGAGCACAGTCGCGGTGGTCCAACGTGCCCGTGCAACCTCGTCCCCCTCTGCCGCCGCCACCACCGCGCCAAGACCCACGGTGCTTGGTCGTACCGCGTGCTCCGCCCCGGCCACTACCTGTGGACCAGCCCCAACGGCGCGCACTTCCTCGTCACGCCGGCGGGAACGGACGTGATCGACCCGGCCGACTCCCCCGAGCCTGATCGACCTTGACCCCGCCCCACACCCCGCCACCCGGCGGGGTCAACGGCATGCCCGGAGGTCGCGAACCCCGGTGGTTGAGGTGCGAGGCGCCCCAGCGCCGAGCCTCGAAACCACCGGCCACGGTGCACCGGACTGTGCCCGACACAGTCCGCCTCGCAGGCCCGGAGGTTTCGAGGCTCCTCGCTAGCGCTCGTCGCACCTCAACCA
>NZ_VLJQ01000051.1:0-79197 GCF_007829375.1 Nocardioides sp. J9
ACGAACACGGTGGCGATGAAGAGGACCATCTCGACCAGCCCGAACCACGCCATGTTGTCCAGCTGCATGGCCCACGGGTAGAGGAAGATGATCTCGATGTCGAAGACGATGAAGAGCATCGCCGTGATGTAGTACTTCACCGGGAAGCGGCCGCTCAGCGCCTGCGGCGTCGGCTCGATGCCGCACTCGTAGGAGTCCATCTTCGCGCGGTTGTAGCGGCGCGGGCCCACCATGGTGCTCATCGCGACCGAGCCGACCGCGAACAACGCGGCGAGAGCCGCCAGCACCAGCACCGGCGTGTAGAGCTCCACGGATGGCCCCCTTTTCCCTGACCCTGTCGACACCGCGAGCAGGGGAGCGGCGGGCGGCAAGACTTCCTGACCCYCCACTACCGGGCAGTCATGCGTTTCTAACGCAGAGAAGGCTCAGCCAAGTCACCCCGCTGGGTGAGCACCTGGGTGGTGGGAATTGAGGCTGCTGCACGGGTAAGGGGACCCAGCGCGCTCACCCCGAGGCGACACATCGGGTTGCCGAGATGACGTGGAGACATCTCAGATCGGATTGACCGATAGCGCTCGGTGGGCTACGACCAGAGCGAGCATCCCGCCAGTTACTACCCGTAGCTGACGCGGGGACCTGCCGCCTTCCCGCACGGGATAGCGGCCGGTTGTCGCCCGTGCTCGACATCGGCGAAGTGGTCGACGGGCTCTGTCCGCCGCACTCCATGAGCCGGGCGGCGGTACTTTGGTCTTGGCGGTCACGCGGACCCCGACGCATTCTATGGGGCTTGGCCCCTGCTCAGCGGCCGCCTTCGACGTCACCGAGCATCCCGATCACCTCAGGGGCGCACACACCCGCCCGAGGCATGATCGCAGTGCTCGCCCTAGGTGCCCGAGGTGTCCCAGCACCTCATTGCTCTGAACGAGGCGGAAGGCGTGCTGCGGTGAACGAGAGTCACGACGCAGACAAGACATCGCTCTTCGACCATTGGTTCGCCGACATCGCGCGCTTCGTCGAGGAGGAATCGGTAGCCGAACTCGGGGTCGTCGCGGTGGGCGTCGGACAGGGCGTTGGCCCGGGTAGTGGGTTGGCGGGCGATCTTGAGGACCCGGGACGTCACCGCGACAGGGATCCGGTCCGCGGCCAGCTCGCGGACGAGCGGGTAGATCTGTAATGGGTGCTGGCTGGCCCGTGGCCGACTGGAAGGCTGCTCCTTGGCCCGCGCGCGTGACTCGCGGTATATCCGACCCGCCACCGTGGCGGTGTCTTGTAAATGACATGTCCGCGCACGGGTCGAGGGTGCACGTGGATGCCCGGAAGGTGCACCTCGTCGGGCGGGATCTCGCCGGGCTCGACGAGCTCCTCCACCTCGGCGATCGTGAACCGGGCCGCCATCGCGCACAGGGGGTTGAAGTTGCGCGCAGCCATGCGGAACACCAGGTTTCCGTGTCGGTCGCCCCTGTGGGCCCGCACCAACGCGACATCTGGGCGCAGGGCCTCCTCCATGACGAAGACCTGTTCCTCGCCGTCCCAGTCGAAGACTGCGTCCGGCTTGGGACGGCTGACCACGGCAACGGTGCCATCCGGTGCGTGTCGCAGAGGCAGGCCGCCCTCGGCCACCTGGGTGCCGACGCCGGTCCGGGTGTAGAAGGCTGCGACGCCTGATCCGCCGGCCCGCAGCCGCTCGGCGAGCGTCCCCTGAGGCGTGAGCTCGATCTCGATCTCCCCGGTGAGGTACTGGCGCTCCAGCTCCTTGTTCTCTCCGACGTAGGAAGCCACGAGACGACGGATCTGACCGTTCTCCAGCAGCCGCGAGTTGCCGACCCCCGCGATGCCACAGTTGTTGGAGACCAGCTCGAGGTCCCTGCTGCCTTGGTCGGCCAGCGCGGCGAGCAGGACCGACGGGACGCCGCAGACTCCGAATCCGCCGGTGGCCACTGTCATCCCGTCGCGCACACGGCGTACGGCCTCAGCGGCACTCAGCACTGTCTTGTCCACCGCTGTCCCCTCAGCCGAGGGCCGCGAGCTGGTCGAGGACCCGCTCAGGCGTCGCCGACGCCGGGATGGTGGCCAGGAGCGCATCGCCGTCCGGCAGGTCCGCAGCCCCCGCCCAGAAGCCGTCCGGCACCACACCGACGGCGACTCCCTCAACCTCCACCCCGCTGTCGCGGCGGACAGCGACGCTCCACTCGAAGTGCGCTGCCACGTTGGTGACGGCCGAGAGCGCCCCCAGCCGCTCCGGAACCTCCACGACGGGATCTCCCGGGGATGTGCGGGCGTCGAGCACGATCAGCGCAACGGGAAGGGCACCGAGCTTCCCCAGCCACTCGGCGAGGTACATCGACGCCGTGTCGGCGGCGATCTCGTCGATACCCGGGAGGCTGTGGCCCGTCAGCGCGTGCGCGCGTCCCAGCCACACGGCGGGCGAGGGCACCGACACGACCAGCGGCCGGCGGCACGCCTCGGCGAGGGTGCGGGCGGTGCGCACCACCCGCTCCACGCCGGCGTCGTCGGCGAGCAGGTCCGGGACCGGCTACCCATCTGCTCGACGATCTCCGGATGGGCGGCGAGGTGTGCGGCGTACAGCGCACCGCCGTCGATCCACGTGGTGTCGGGATCGAGCAGAGCGTGCACCTGCTGGATGTGGCCGGTCAGCGCCGCCAGGTCCGTCCACGGCACGGGAGCACCCTGGCGGATGACGGCCGTGGCGTAGTCGCGGTGGTCGAGCAGCACCGGCCGCGGACGGCCGCTGGGAACGGCACTGACGAGGCTCAACAGGGAGGACATGGTGGGTTCCTTCCGCCCCGCCGATCCGGCGGGGTCGATGACGTTCAGGGACGCGGTGGGCGACCGGGGTCGACCACCCGGTCACCCACCGCCGGTGGCGGGAAGGTCCGGCCTCAGGCCAGCCGCTTGACCTCCACGCCGTGGGCTGCCTCGAGCTCGAGGACCCGGGCCTCCAGCTCGGCGATCCGCACCTCACGCCGGTCGGGGATCATCACGATCGGCAGCTCGGCGAGCGGGGCACTCACGCGCTCCGGGCCGTCGATCGTGAATACGGTGGCCGTGATGTCGTCGGTCTCGGAGCCCCACGAGCCGTAGTAGTGCAGGCTCTCCGGCGGCTCCGGGGTCACGAACTCCTCGCAGAACTCAGCGAAAGGCTTGCCACGGCGCAGCCGCGCATCGCGCGCCGTCCGTCGCGCGGCCTCTGTGCCCTCGACGTCGAGCCGGAAGTTCGTCGGGTCGTAGCGGACCCCGAAGATCTCCTCGGCGACCTTCTGCGTGATCCGGCCCAGCTCGGCGTCCCGGACGACGGACTCGGCCAAGCGCTCGAGCGGGTCGCCGTACCCGCCGCCGGCGCCCTGGCTGATCATGTAGAGCTCGCCGTCCTTGGCGATGTCGAACTGCAGGCCCATGTGGTACGTCGAGTACCGGCCCTCCTCGAACGGACGCTCGTTCATGACCTTCTCGATGGACAGGTCGAACTTCGACGGGTCCCGCCGGATGTGGTCGTAGACGTTGGTTCCCTTGACCATCGCCAGCGGGTAGGTGCCACAGCCGTAGCCGCCGTACATGCCGTAGATGGAGGAGAACTTCGCGCCGGACGTCACGGTCATGAAGCCCCACTGCGGCGTGCCCTCGGCGGCGACGATCATCTCGTAGCCCATGCCCCCGTTGAACTTCCCGAAGCCCATGTTGTCGCGGACCAGGCGTTTGGAGACCAGCTGCATGAAGGGCACCTCCTCCTCCATGACCTCCTGCTCGGCGGTGTCGGCCATCGCGCAGAAGAGAGGCGACACGGCGTCCTCGCCGTCGCGGAACGGCTTGGCGCCGCCCGGCATGCCGTTGAGGTCGGCGCACAGGTTGCCGACCATGTCGCCGTGCTGGGTGATGCCTCCCCACAGGAAGGTGTTGATCTGGTTGAACCAGTTGGCCACCACGTTGCTGTACTTGTGCGGGGTGGAGAAGGACATCCGGCTGTAGAGCGCCTGGAACGCCGAGAAACCGCGGAAGGACGCCTGCAGGGACTGGCCCATCGGGGCGTCGTACGAGGCGTCGGCCCACGTCCCCTCGTCGGAGATGATCTCGATGCAGCTCATCGCCGAGGTACAGCGCGGCAGGTCGGGCCACCAGAAGGCGAGGATCGCCTGCATGAACATCGACTTCACCGAGCACAACGGCGAGTTGATGGCCCGGTTCAGGATCTCCGGGCCGGTGCCGCGCAGGTCGACGGTCATCTGGTCGCCCTTGACCGTGATCTTGCAGGCGAACTTGATGAGGATGTTCTCCTTCAGCGTCGAGTCCATGAACTGGTCGAAGCGGTAGGTGCCGTCGGGCAGCTCGCTGATCCGCCGTCGGACCTCGACCTCAACGTCCTCGACGGTGGTGCGAAGCGCAGCGACGAAGGTATCCACGCCGACCTCGTCGATCACCGCGTCGACCCGCTCCATGATCTTGCGGACCGCGGTGATCTTCACCTTCAGGTCGGCGAGCTGGAGCTTCGGGTCGCGCACCGAGTGCTGGAGGAAGGTCAGCAGGTCGCGGCGCAGCTCGCCGCCCTCGACGATCTTGAACGGGCTCATCCGCAGGCCGTCGTCGAAGGGCGTCTCGGAGCCCGACGGCATGCCGCCCGGCTCGCAGGCGCCGTTCTCCCCCTCGTGGATGGTCGCGGCCACCCAGGCGATGATCCGGCCGTCGCGGATCACGGGCATGATCATCGACTGGTCGGTGTTGTGGACGTTCCCGAACCGCGCGTCGTTGTGGATGAAGCCGTCGCCGGGGTTGATGCCGACGGTCGGCTCGTCCTTCCAGTACTTCATGATGTAGCGGATCGGGTGGTGCAGGATCGCGCTGAAGGCGATCACGCCGTGGCACGACAGGTACGAGACGTCGCCCGACGCCGTGTAGATGGCAGTCGTCAGGTCGCCCCACTTGGCGCCCGGTGCCGCGCCCTGGGCCTCGCACATCTCGTAGCCCTCGTCGAGGGCGCCGGCGATCCGCTTGCGGATCCGCTCGACCTCGAGCCGGTCGACACCGGCAGCAATCGCCAGCTCCTCGTGGTCGCTGCGGGGCGCGATGCCGTGGTCGCGCATGATCTCGGGGTCGGGGCCGAGGAACAGCGTGGTCTCGTCCATGAACTTGTCGACCCACTCCTGCTCCTGCGGAGTGAGCACCCGGCCGGGGTTCTCGTGCACTGCGGTCATGTCAGTCTTCCTTGCGTTGGATAGCGGGTGGGCGGGTCAGTCCTGCAGGAACCACACGGCGCCCTGGCGGGTGGGCTCCAGCCGCCAGCCGGGCTCGACCAGGAACGTCGTGTTCTCGGTCGTCACGATCGCCGGGCCATGGATCACCCGCTCGTGGGTCAACGCGCCCTGGTCGTAGACGGGCGTGTCCAACGCCGCGTCGTGGCCGATGAAGTGCACCTGCCGGCGCGAGACCGGGCTCGGCTCCGTCCGTTCCCCGCCGGCGTCCAGGGGCTCGAAGTTCACGACGTCCCCATCGACGTACGACGCCACCCGGATCGTGTTGCAGCGGATGCCCGCCTCCGGTGCGGCCGACGCCGCGCCGAAGCGGTGGCTGTAGACGTCGCCGAAGGTCTTGATGATCCCGAGCACGTCGCCGACGCCGTCGATCCGGCTGATGTCCTCCAGCGCCACCGCCTGCGTGAGCAGCTGGTTGCCGTACCGCATGTCGACCTCGAGGCGATGCCGCACGTCGGTGGCGTCGAAGCCTTGGCGGACCAGGTCCTCCCGGCCACGTGCCTCCAGCTCGGCGACCACCGCGTTGAACTCGTCGTAGCGGTCGTAGAGGGCGCGGGTGGTCGCGTTGTACATCGTCACGTGCACGCCGCGCTCGTGGAAGTGGAGCTGCTTCATGTTGCCGGCGCCGCAGGCGGAGAAGACGGACGAGAAGGGGGGCGCCAGGACCCGCTTGATGCCGGCGTGCCGGGCGATGCCGCACGCGTGGAGCGGGCCGTTTCCTCCGTAGGCGAGCATCGTGAAGTCCTCCGGCAGGTATCCGCGGACCCGCAGCTCCTTGCCGATCCCGATCGCCATCTGCTCGTCGACGCCGTCCTTGATGACCCGGGCGATGTCCAGCACGTCCATGTCGAGGTGATCGGCGAGCGCCTCCTCGATCGCGAAGCTCGAACGCCGCGGGTTCAGCTTGATGTAGCCGTTGGCGTAGTTGTCCGGGTCGAGGTAGCCGAGCAGGAGGTCGGCATCGGTGACCGTCGGGCGCAGGCCGCCGCGGTCGTAGCAGGCAGGTCCGGGGTTGGAGCCGGCCGACTCGGGACCGATCTTGATCGAGTTGTGGATCCGGTCGTACGACGCGATCGAGCCCCCGCCGGCGCCGAGGGTGTCGAGGTGCACCATCGGCACCGAGACCAGCCAGCGGTCGATGGTCGGCAGGAAGTCGTAGTGCTTCACGCCTCCCTCGGGCACCAGGCCGATGTCGAAGGAGGTGCCGCCCATGTCGGTGGAGATGACATGGCCGAGCCCGGTCTCGGTCGAGAGGTGCTCGGCCGCGCCGACGCCCGCGATCGGTCCCGAGTGGATCGTCTGCAGCGCGTCGGTGGAGTTCATCTGCGCCATACCGCCGGAGTTGTGGATGACGAGCATCGGCTTGTCGTAGCCGGAGTCCCGCAAGTTGTTCGACAGCTGGCTCAGGGCGTGGAACATGATCTCGTGCAGGAACCCGTCGATGATGGTCGAGGTTGACCGCACGTACTCGCCCTTGCGTCCCGAGACCTGGTGGCCCAGCAGCACCGGGATCGCGCCGAGCTCGTGAGGCGGGAACTCGTCGAGGATGATCTCCTGGATGGCGAGCTCGTGGGCCGGGTTCTCGGTGGCATTGACCAGGGAGACGACGATCGCCTCAGCGCCGGCGTTGACCAGCTCGCGCACCATCTTGCGGACGTCCTCGGCGTCGAGCGGAGCGACCACCTTGCCGGCAGAGTTCATCCGCTCCTTGACCGAGCGGATCATTGAGCGGGGCACGATCGGCTCGGGACGCTCGGCGGCCGGCAGGTTCTGCTGCATCGAGTAGTCCAGGCCCTCGCCGTACCCGCGGCCGCGGGACAGCGGGATGGTGTCCTCGAAGCCGTGCGTCACGATCGCGGCGACCTTCGGTCCCTTCCGCTCGATCAGCGCGTTGGTTCCGAGGGTGGTGGCGTAGCGCACCGAGTCGACCTCGGACAGGACGGTCGCCCGGTCGAGGCCGGCGCGGGTGCAGGCCAGGTCGAGCGCCTCGTTGAAGCCGAGGGCCAGGTTGTGGTGGGTGGTGAGCGCCTTGGCGTCGACGTACAGGTCGTCCCAGACGAAGAAGCAGTCGGTGAAGGTGCCACCGATGTCGACGGAGATTCGTTTCATGACGGGGTCTGTTCCTTCTGCTTCGGCGCGTCAGCGCACGTGGCCGATGGCCCTGAGGGCCGCTGTCTGCTGCTGGGCGTCGTCGCCGGGCCCGTAGTTGTGGACCTCCTCGGCGTCGACTCCGCGCTCCTCCCACTGCGCGCGCAGCGCCGGGACGTCGATCAGCAGGTCGACGGTCGGCGGGTGGCCGGGCGGGAGGTACTCGACCTCGATCTGGGTGCCACAGCCTGGGCAGTAGTACTCGAGGATCCGGCAGTACGTCGGGTCCGGGCTGAACGTGTACTCGTAGCGCTCCGGGTCGATGATCGGCTGGTGGATCTCGCGCGGGTCGCGGTCGTAGACCAGCGTCCCGGGCTTGTAGTTGTCGTGGGCGGACCCGAGATCGTGGGCGCACACGCGGCACACCCAGCGCTCGGATTCGAGGTCGATGACGAGGTACTCGGTCATGGGGACTCGCACGGGAGTCCTCCTTTCCTGGGGTGGGTGGGATCAGCTGAGGTCGTCGAGGACCAGGTCGCCTGCGGCGGTGACCCGGAACGACCAGCCCGGGAGGACGCGCGCGGTGAAGAAGGGGCCCTCGACGATCGCCGGGCCGTCGCCGGCGTGGCCGGGCGAGAGCTGCTCCAGGACGTGCACCGGGACGGTGTCGACCCGGTCGACCGCGGAGCGGACCTCGCGGGTGCCGGCCACGGGCGCGGGGACCGGGTCGACGGGCTCGTCCGGCACCAGGTCCGGCTGCGAGAGCGGCGCGGTCACGGTCAGCCGCAGGGACGCGAAGTGTCCCGGGTGGTCGGCCGGGCTCCCCTCGACGTACGGCGCCCGGTGCAGCTGCGAGCCATCGACGTCCTCGACGATGAGCTCCCAGTCGGCCGTGCAGTCCGCCAGCGCGTAGCCCTCCTGGAACATGTCGCGCTCGGCCCGGGCGAGCAGGTCGCGGTAGGTCGCGGTGGCGCTCGCGGTCGTCGGCTCGCTGACGCCGACCTCGTAGGTCTTGCCCACGTCGGAGAAGGAGATGCCCAGCGCCGAGAACACGGCGGCGCTGCGCGGGACCAGCACCTTGCGGACGCCCGCAGGGCGTGCCGCGCCGGTGGCGCTCATCGGGCCGGCGCCGCCGAAGGCCGCCAGCGTGGTGTCGCCGTCGACCTGGTCGGCGAAGGCCGCCGACACCGCCTGGAAGTAGGCCTGCTCCATCCGGACCAGGGCCTCCTCGAGCGAGATCCCGAGCGGCTCGGCGACGGTCTCCGTGATCACCGCCCGCGATCGGGCGGCGTCCAGTCGGAAGGTGCCGTCGAGGTAGGTGTCAGCGTCGAGCACGCCGAGCAGGAGGTTGACGTCGGTGATGGTCGCTTGCTTGCCGCCGAAGCCGAAGCACGCGGGCCCGGGAGCGGCGCCGACCGACTGCGGCCCGACGGTGATCCGTCCGCCCTCGACGGCGATCACCGACGACCCGCCGACGCCGCGCGAGTGCACGTTGCTCATCGGGTAGGAGATCGGCACCCCCTTGATGGCGCCGCGTTCCTGGACGTCGACCTGCTCGCCCTCGACCACTCCCACGTCCGTGGTCGTGCCGCCGATGTCCATCATCACCACCCGGGAGAGCCCGTAGGCGCGGGCCAGGGCCGCGGTGCCCTCGAGGCCGCCGCGCGGTCCCGACGAGTAGGTCTTCAGCGCCACCGACTTGGCCACCCGCGAGGAGGCGCCGTCGTTCCGGTAGACGAGCAGCGGGTTGCTGACGCGGTACTCCTTCAGCCGCCGCTCGGCTCCGTACAGGAAGCGCTCCATGGTCGGGTGCAGGAACGAGTTGAGGATGCACGACCAGACCCGGCGCGCGTCCTCCCGGTCGCCGGCGAGGTCCCAGCTGTAGATCAGCGGGATCGAGCCGAGCAGGTGGCGCGGGAACTTCCGCAGCAGCACGGTCCGCAGCCGTTGCTCCTCCTCCGGGCTGCTGCCCGCGACGACGACCCGCGCCGCGCCGAGCGTGGTGAGCCGGTTGACCCGCTGGACGACCTCGAACTCGACTTCCTCTGCCGTGGCGTCGGGGTCGAGAGTGAGGACGCGATCGCCGACGAGGTCGTCGAAGAGCTCCTGCTCCGCCTCGGACTTGCGCAGTGCGGTCTCGAGCTCCGGCAGCGTGGTGAGGACGCCGATCATCGGCCCGCGCCGCTCGACCAGCGCGTTGGTCCCCTGGGTGGTCGAGTAGCGGATGTGCTGGGTGGCGTGGAGCAGGCGCTCGGTGTCGGCCTCGCCGTAGAGGGAGGCGGACACCTTCTCGATGCCGGCGAACAGGCACTCGGAGAGGTCGTGCGGAGTGGTGAGGGTCTTGGTGAAGGTGAACCCGTCCCCGTCCCAGACGCAGATGTCGGTCAGGGTGCCCCCGTTGTCGATGTTGATGAGCGTGCTCATCGCGCTCCTTCGGTCATGAGCCGAGTGGCTGCGGCTCGTCGGTGACGGTGTGACGACGACCACTCTGCGGGCCGTCCCGGGCGCAGCCGGTGTCCCAAGATCGAACAGCCAGGGGCTTTCATGTGGCGCCCATCACGGCCACGATGGAAGTGTCAGGAACACCAACACCGACGGGGGCGCCGTGCCGGACTCTGCTCAGCGCATGCTGCGGGTTGCCGCCGCGCGCGCGGACTTCCTCGACAGCGGTCTTCCCGGAGCCGCCGGCATCCCCGGCCTGCTCGCGGCTTCGTGGGAGCGAAGCCAACAAGCCGGCGTCGACAGCGCGCGACCGCACAGCGACTTCACCGACGAGATCGACACCAGCTCACTGCTGGTGCGCTGCGCGCGGCCGGTCCTGCGCCAGCTCGGGAGCGACACGGCGGACGTACCGATCGTCGTGGCGGTCACCGACCACCGAGCCCGATTGGTCCAGCGCATCGACACCTCGAACGCCGTTGCTCGGCTGTTGGACCGGGTCGAATTCGCGCCAGGATTCAGCTACTCCGAGTCCACCATGGGCACGAACGGCGTCGGGACGGTGCTCGAGTCCGGACAGCCGGTCAGCATCGTGGGCCCCGAACACTTCGCCGAGAACCTGCACGCGTTCGCCTGCACGGGTGCACCGATCATCGACCCGGTGACCCGCCGGATCGAAGGGGTGCTCGACATCTCCACGCTCAGTCAGAGCTGGAGCCCACTCATGCACACCCTGGCGAAGAGCGCGGCGCAGGACATCAGCCGCAACCTCCTCCTCGACCGGAGCCAGTCCCAGCAGGCAATCTTCGACACCTACCTGCAGGTCCAAGCGAAGTCCACCAGACAGGCCGTCTTCGCCTTCGGCGACTCCATCTTCATGGCGAACCCGGCTGCCGAGGCACAGTTCGACCCGTCTGAACAGCGGATCCTGCGCGACCACGCTTCCTTCATGACCGGGCGGCGCGACCGAGCCAGCGACACTCTCGAGCTGCCGACCGGCCGCATGGTGCAGGTTCGTGGCACCCGGATCCTGACAGGCTCGGAAGTCGCAGGGCTCGTGGTGATCGCCGAGGTGGTGGCTGAGGCCAAGCCGAGCACCGGTGGTGACTTCGTCGAACACGTGCTGCCCCCGGTCGCGGTCGCGACCAGCTCGACCTCACGCATCGCGGGCGACCTGGGCAAGCCGTACGACGAGATCAGCGCCGGACGCTCCCCCGCCTGGTTGCGGGCCTGCGACGAGCTCCGAACCGCGCTCGTCAACCAACAGGCCACGGTCGTGCTCGGGGAAACCGGCACCGGCAAGTTCACGCTGGTCGGCGAGCTGTTCCACAGCACCTTGCCGGGAGGCCGAAGCGTCGCGGTCGATGCGGCCGACGTCACCGTGGCAGGCGAGCCCGCCGACATGGACGCACTGTTGGCCACCGACGGCGATCCGACCCTCTACATCCTGCGCAACCTGGACGCCGCCTCAACCGCAGCCGCCGACCAGCTCGGTTCATTCCTGGAGCGGATCCGCACCAGCGAGACTGCCGCGTGGTGTGTCGCCACCCTGTCCGACTCGGCGCTCGACTCCGACCTGCCCTTCCACCCACTACTCGAGCACTTCGACGTCTCCGTGACCGTGCCCCCGCTACGGTGCCGAACCGAGGACCTGACCGGAATCATCGGCTCGCTGCTGCGCACCCTGGCACCGCACCGGCGGGTCCGCCTCAGCCCTGAAGCTCACCGCCTGGTCTCGCGGTACTCCTGGCCCCGCAACGTCGCACAGCTCTCGGAAGCGCTCGAGCAGGCACTCCGCAAGCGACCGGTCGGCGAGATTCAGGCTGACGACCTGCCGGCGTACTGCCAGACGGCGGCTCGGCACCAGTTGACTCCGCTCGAGACGGCCGAGCGCGACGCGATCGTGAACGCGCTCCGCGAGCACCACGGCAATCGGGTCGCCGCCGCCGCACACCTCGGCATGGCACGCTCGAGCCTGTACCGCAAGATCAAGGCCTACGGCATTCGCGCCTAACCGCTCAGCCCTTCTTCTCTCAGCCTGCCCGAAGGGGCGTCCCGGAGAGCGACCGGCCGGTGACCGCGGACTGGCGCAGCCGACGATCCCCGCATGGAGGCCGTAGCGCTCAGCGCCTCCAGCATCCCTGAGAGTCCGGTGCGGCGGCACCAGCCTGCCCCCGCGGATCCCGAAGAGGCGACGTCAGCAGACAGCCGCGAGCAGGCTGCTCCGGGGTCCGCTCGGACGTCAAGATCAACCTAGGAATCAGCAAATCTCTATATGAATCTAGACCGTCCAAGTGGCGTGACTGCGGAACTCGTCTGCCCGCAAGATGCTCGCTGACCGGAACACCCCAGTCCGAGTGCGATTAACGATTCGAACCAGCGCCGCCATGTCGCAACTGACCAGTCGTCTGGTCAATTCACCACGACATCTACCTCCCCGTACCGACACGGGCGCCAGGTCCTCTAGCCGTTTATGGGTCACAAAGCGCGACACAAGCCGGAATGGCTCAAAATGACGAGTGACCCGTAACCTGCATTTACGCAGGTCACGGGCCACTTTCCAGTAGCGGGGGCAGGATTTGAACCTGCGACCTCTGGACTCACAGTTCGGTGGTGACGGGTTGCGAGCCTGCTTGCTGATTCTTGCTGCTTCGCGCTCTGACCTGCGCAAACGCACAGCGAACGAGGCGACGGCGCTCAATCCTCTTGATGCTATCTGACGTCGCTAGATGGCTTGCGACACCGTTTTCGGGACATAAACGCGGCATGGCTCGAATCTCATCCGAGCGGAGGCTCGCTGCCCGCCGCAGCCAACAGCAGGCGATGTCGCCCGGCGTCGGGCGACGAAAGGTAACTTATCGGCGCTCGACGACTCCGAGGGCGAGGAAGGCGATGAACTACATAGACAGCGCTCCGGAGGACATGGTCCACGAGTTGACCCTGAACGCTGAGGGTGTCTTGGAAGAGCGCTGGAACGGGTGGGTGCGACCCCTCGCGACCGCAGAGGCGCTCGGCGAGTTCCTCCACGCCTGGCGGGCCAACGACCCCAACGGCATTTGGGGCTACGTCACCGAGGTTGGCGACACCCTCGTCTGCACCCGGTCCGACGCCAACGACTACGTCGACGAGTTTCCAAAGGTTGGTACCACCACTGACGGCCGAGCGGTTTACGACCTCGCAGGTTGCGTCTGGGTGCTCCCCCAAGACGATGACGGGTGATACGACGGGTCAAAGTCGTTCAACCAGCTAGGTGCCGTCCGGGTCGGACGATGCCCTCCTAAAGACGCGTGTTCACGCCCCTCATGTCGGAGGTCCGCGGTAGCGTCCCGCGGTATGGTCCACGACGCTCCGGAGGCAGCCGACGACGCCGACTCTGGCACTTGTATCGAGCTCTTTTCCGGTGGTGGTGGGCTCGCAATGGCGCTGCACGAGGCTGGCTTTCGCCACCTTCTGCTCAACGAGCTGAACAAGCGTGCCTGCGCGACCCTCAGGGCCAACAACGCCGTGGACTACCTGCCCGACGAGACACCTCCCGCGACGCTCGCCGACCCGTGGCCCCTCATCGAAGGAGGGATTGGGGAAGTCGACTTCACGCCGTTCCTGGGAGACGTCGACGTCGTCGCTGGCGGCGTACCTTGCCAGCCGTTCAGCCTTGGCGGGGCCCACAAGGGTCACCTCGACGAACGCAACCTGTGGCCTGAGTTCAACCGTTGTGTCCGGGAAACACGACCACTGGTCATCCTCGCCGAGAACGTGCGGGGCCTCCTCCGGCCCTCCTTCGAGCCCTATTGGGACTACATCCGCCGAGAACTGGCTGCCCCATTCGAGCAGCGCGTCGACGGGGAACCATGGGCCGATCATGACCGCCGTCTGGTCAAGGCGTTGCGCGGTGGCGGCGGCGATCCGACCGAGCGATACGACATCGCGTTCAAGCTGGTCAACGCCGCCGACTACGGCGTTCCGCAGAATCGGTGGCGAGTTGTGCTGGTCGGTTTCCGCAAGGATCTAGGGATCTCGTGGAACTTCCCCGATCCCACTCACAGTGCCGGCGCTCTTCTGCGCGCCCAGCTGTCCGGAGAGTACTCAGATCGGCATCCCCAGGCGCCGATCAAAGAGCATCCCGGCGTCACGCCACCGGAGGACGGTCTCCGGCCATGGAAGACCCTGAGGGACGCCATCCACGACCTGCCCGAACCGGTGGAGCGCCAGGAGACGCCGGGCTACATCCACCACATCGGCTGGCCAGGCGCTCGTGAGTATCCCGGGCACACCGCCAATGTGCTGGACAGGCCGGCGAAGACCGTGAAGGCAGGCGTACACGGCGTACCTGGCGGTGAGTCAGTTCTTCGGCGTGATGACGGGAGCATCCGATACCTGACTGTCCGCGAAGTCGCGCGCATCATGACGTTCCCCGACGATTGGCGGCTCGAGGGTCCGCGGGGCGAGCAAATGCGCCAACTTGGAAACGCCGTCCCCGTCGGTCTCGGTGCAGTGATGGGTCGCGAGATCGCGAAGGTTCTGCGCGAACGATGACCAAGACCAGAGCGCAAGTAGCCCGGCCGCGCGATCCGGCCGTGACCAGTCGCATCATGAGCGCGGTTCGCGCGAAAGACACCAAGCCCGAGCTACTACTCCGCCGCGCCGTGCATGCGCGCGGCGGCCGATACCGCCTGCACGCGGCGGACGTGCCGGGGCGCCCAGACCTGGTGGTGCGCGGCAAGAAGATCGCAATCTTCGTCGACGGCGACCTCTGGCATGGCAACCCCGCAGAGTGGCGACGTCGAGGCAAGGACGATCTGGCTGGCTTGTTCCCCACCCGGACCCAATGGTGGGTCGACAAGATCGAGCGGAACGTCCGACGGGACCAAGACGTCGACCGCGAGCTGGCCGAACGGGGATGGAGGGTGCTGCGCCTTTGGGCGAGCGACATCATCGCCGATCCAGAAGCAGCAGCCGACCGCGTCATTATCGCCCTGCGGGAAGACCTATGACCCGACGCGTCCGAGCAACCAAGCCCGACCCCGCCCTGTATCTGCCCGCGAAGGGACTGACAAGCAGCGAACGCGCGGCAGAGCAGGATATGGCTGCCGGTGGCCATGAAGCGCGCCTGATCAGACGCCAGGACGGCGCCACGGCTCTTGGAAGCGTCGCACTGCGCTGCTACAGCGACAGCCGGCGCGTCTACGCATACCTCCGGTGGTCGGACGGCTCCGGACGGACCGCAGAGCGGTACATCGGAGACGTCTCCGACAACGCCGAACGGTCCAGCGCGCTACGCGACGCATGGAACCGCGTCCACGCAGACAACCCACAGGCGCCGCCTGCGGCCCTGAGTCCCACGACCTGAAAGGGCCACCGCGCTCATGGACATCACCCCCTCCCCACGCATCCTTCGGATGCTCGGCGAGATCGAGTTCGACGAGTGGCAGTGCATCGCCGAACTCGTCGACAACGCCTTCGACGACTTCACCGACATCATCGAAGGCGGTCACTCCTGGCCTGGAGGCTACAAGGTCAGCGTGACCCTCCCCGGGCCCGGCGCGAGCCTCGCTGGGGCCGAAGTGGTCGTAAAGGACACGGGCCGGGGCATGACCCGGACCACGCTCGAGCAGGCGGTCAAAGCCGGATGGTCCAGCAACGACAGGTTCGACAAGCTGGGGCTGTTCGGCATGGGATTCAACGTGAGCACCGCTCGGCTCGGACGCCGCACGCGCGTCCTCACGACTCGCGAAGGCGACCCGGAGTGGATCGGTGTCGAAATCGACCTCGACAAGCTCGGCCCCGACTTCGAGGCACCAGACATCAACGAACCCAAGGACGACCCGAGCGAGCACGGCACCAAGATCATCGTCAGCAATCTGCATCTCGCTCGAGCCGAATGGCTCCAACGCAACGCCGAGAACCTCCGCACGACCCTGGGGCGGGTATACGGCTGGCTCCTGGACAACAAGCCGTACGAGCTATGGGTCCAGGGGACCAAGGTCAAGCCTCGAAAGCTATGCCGCTGGGGCGACGACCGATTCATCATCTACGGCAACGGGGCGAGCGCCGAGAAAATCCCGGCGTACATCGAGATCGACCAGACCTTCCAGCCCGCAGACGCCTGCGAGATATGTGGCAACTGGCAGAACCTCGGCAAGGACATCTGCGACCAGTGCGGCAGTTCCGAACTCCGTCAGCGCGAACGGCGCCTGCACGGCTGGCTCGGAGTGCAACGACACCTCGACAAGCGCGAGTTCGGGATCGACTTCTTGCGCAACGGACGCAAGATCCTGCAGTACGACAAGCGGCTGTTCAACTGGACCAATCCGAACGACCCGACCGCTGGCGTGGACGTCGAGTACCCGATCGAGCTGGTCAACCAGGGGGGACGGCTGATCGGTGAGATCCACCTCGACTACGTCCCAGTTCACTACGACAAGACCGCCTTCGAGTACAGCGACCGCGCTTGGAAGGCAGCTGTCGACTACCTGCGCGGCGAGGCCCCGCTTCAGCCCGAGAAGGCCAAGGCAGCCGGATACCCGGAGAACAACTCCCCCCTTGCCCGGCTCCACAAGGGATATCGGAGGAACGCCGCCGGGCGCAGGTGTCTGGTCCCCGGCGACGGTAACCGGCCGCTGCACGAGGAGACTCGACAGTGGGCGCGCAAGTTCTGGGCTGGCGATCCGGACTACCAAACAGACGAGAAGTGGTGGGCACAGGTCCTCATCCACGAAGAGCGTGTCGAGACCGCCAAGTTGGCGAAAGCGACCGGCGACTCCAAGGACCAGGCCGACGAAGATGCGGTGATCGCCGCGCTCGGAGGAGAGGGCTCCACTCCCACCGACGAACCCTCGACGACGGAGGAAACCACACCCGAACCCGAACGCACCGCGCCGGCAAAGCCGGAAACGGTCCAGGAGCGGCTCGCCCGATACGTGGATTCCAGCGAGATCATGCCGGAACTGAGTCGCACATTCGGACTACCCGACCTGGGACAGCTTCAGGTCGAGACGCGCACGCTCCATGAACACATCGAGGACGCCGACAACCACCCGACACCGATCTGGCTCGCGCTCGGGCCAGGAGGCACCGCCACCGCCCTCATCGACCTGACGCACGAAGCGTTCACCAAGCTCGGCCTCGAGCCCGCCGAACTGCTGGTGGCCGAAGTGAGTGCGGCACTCAAGGTCAAGGCGGACAGTCACCTGACCCACTCGCAGATCGCAGCACGGCTGCGCGCAAGCTGCTTGCCGGACACAGCCGTGGACCCCGCCGTCATCCGCGCGCAGGCCGCCGAACTACTGGCCGACATCAGACAGCGCATGGCAGACAACGTGAACTCGGATACTCAGCGGGCGTTGAGCTACCTCGACCCCGACGAGCAGACGCAGACCGAGAACGCTCTGATCGCCGACGGGGGCGACACACTCACCGCGTCGCTGGTAGGAAGCGGCCGGTTCCTGCTCCACGCCCCTCCGCTCTACCTGGTGAAACTGCTGGAGAACTGGCCGGAACCCTTCATGGAGGGCAACGTCTTCGCAGGTCCCTACACCTCCTTGACGTCGCCCTCTTCGAGGCGACTCAGCCTCGCACGCGTGGTGGGATACCTCAACGACGTCGCCACACTCCTCACCTTCCAGGCATCGCCGAGCGTCAGCCAGCTTCGCCGGACGCGGTTGAGCCTCCAACTCCTCCAGCAAGAACTCGCTCCGGAGGAGCAGTGAGCGGGTTCCTTGCCCCTCGCGCGCTCCTCGCGGGCGGCCCACGAGGACTCACCCTCGCAACCGAGCGGACGCTTTGGCACCTGGGGTTCACGGACGTCCGAATCATCGACGGCGCAGGCGACGAGGGAGCGGACATCCTGGCGGTCCGGGACCGTGAGCAGTGGGTGTTGCAGTGCAAGTTCTCGAGCAGAGGCGCCGTGGACCGCACGGGCGTCGACGACGCCGAGCGGGCCCGGTCGCGCTACGGAGCGGACCATGCCGTCGTCGTCACCAACACGAGCCTCAACGCCACCGCCGAGGCACGTCGCAAGGCCCTCGGCGGGATCGGCATAAAGGTCGACGCCTGGGCTGGCCCGACCCTTGAGGCTATCTACGCGAAGATGCCCGCACGCGTCCTGTCTAAGTACGAGCTGCGCCCCTACCAGCTTGAAGCGGCCGAACGGATTCAAGCGGACCTCGAGGACACAAACCGAGCCCTGCTCGTCTTGGCGACCGGACTCGGTAAGACGGTGGTCGGTGGCGAGGTCATACGGCGTCACCTCGAGAGCCACCCAGACGCCAGGATCCTGGTCGTCGCCCACATGAAGGAACTCGTCGAGCAGCTCGAGAAGGCTCTATGGCGTCACCTGGACAAGTCAGTGCCAACCCAGGTCCTCACCGGCGACACCAGACCCACTTCCTTTGAAGGCGTCACCGTGGCGACAATCGATTCAGTGCTTGGCCTTGTCAGAACGGGCTGGCGTCCATCGCTGATCATGATTGACGAGACCCACCACGTCGGAGAGACGGGCATGTTTGCCCAGCTCCTCGACGAGTGTCAGGACGCCCGCCAGTTCGGGGTGACGGCTACGCCATGGCGAGGTGACAAGTTCGACATCACGTCCAGATTCGGGCAACCCTCGTACAGCCTCGGCATTGCCGAAGGCATGGCGGACGGGTATCTCGCCCAAGTGGACTACCGCATGTACGTGGACAACCTCGACTGGGACTTCGTCCGCCACGCCAGCGAGCACGGCTACTCCATCAAGGAACTCAACAAGGCTCTCTTCCTGCCGCAACGCGACGAGGAGATCGTCGACGAGTTCAGGCAGGCCTGGCGGGAGATCCGCGACCCGCGGGCCATCGTCTTCTGCCAGACAATCGAGCACGCGGAGCGTATGGCTACTCTGCTCGCTGGCGCGGATCAGAGCTGGCGCAGAGCCTCGTACCTGCACAGCGGGCTCAGCAGACAGCAACGTCAGATCCTGCTCAATGCCTTCCGACTCGGCCGGGTTCCCATCATCACGTGCGTCGACGTTTTCAACGAAGGAGTCGACGTACCCGACGTCAACCTCATCGCCTTCCTCCGTGTTACCCACAGCCGACGAATCTTCGTCCAGCAGCTCGGCCGCGGCCTCCGACTGCGCGAGGGCAAGGAGAGTCTGAAGGTGCTCGACTTTGTCACCGACGTGCGGCGCGTCGCCGCCGGCCTGGACCTCAAGCGAACCCTTGCGGCGATCCGGGGCGGAGACATCGAGGAACTCTCCCTCCCGCTCTCCGGTGGCTCGCAGATCACGTTCAACGACGAGACCGCCGGCACGCTCCTCGACTACTGGATCCGCGACGCCGCCGACCTTGAAACAGCGGCGGATGAGGTACGCCTCCAATTCCCAACAGCGATCGGTCTCGAATGATGCGTATTCCCCGTGAAGTAGAGACGAAGGTGGTCACGCGCCTCTACGCCGACGCAAAGAAGCTCGACTGGGCGAGCCTGACGCCGCAGGAGCATTCGGCCCAGTACGCCAAGTGGGTGGATGACCCTGAGGTCGGCGGCCGCCTACGGGAGTACCTCTCTGACGGCGACACGCGCGTTTGGATCAAGGACGGGCCCATGAAGGAATGGAGTCGGTCCCTCAGTGGTGTCGGCAAGTACGCGCGGCTGGTCGACGGTGCCCAGAACGTGCCAGTAGCCCTGGTACGTAAGGCGCTGGGCTCAGATTGGGAACTGGACCCCGAGACCATCCGCTCCAAGCCACTCCGCCTAACCGCCCGCAAAGGGGAGGAGGAAACCGTCCTGACCTGGGCTCAAGCCCGCGACCTCAAGCACCTGTGCTGGGCCGCCCTGACAGCGAGTGCCGAGGGCGATCATCGGCCGTGGGTGATCTGTGTGATCGAGACCTTCACCAGACCCACTCCAGCCAACGAGAAGAAGGCGCACCTTCGACTCGCCGAGCGATGCAACCTCCGGCTCGTGCACGTTTCACTATGAGCGACGACCATCCCGCCGAACCCGACTGGGTCACCATGTTCCCGCCTCGAGCGCCGGATGAGTCGGCCCAGGATGAGCACAGACGCGCTGGTGAGCCCAGAGCTGGCGGCGCCGAGACGGTCGATGACCAAGGCTACCTCGGGCCTCGTGGGTGGCTGGATGACGCCTGGGCGACTCTCCCGGAACGCAGCCGTGACATCCTGCGCCGGCGCCTCGCTGGGGAGACACTATATGAGATCGGACTGGCTCTGGAGCTCACCCGCGAACGCGTCCGGCAGGTACAGAAGACCTCTGAAAGCGCGCTCGTGAGCGCGATGGAACAACAGGCCCCGCAGCTCATGTCCGCCTTGCACACGGAGCTCGGCGACTCCCCGGCCGTGGCGGACCGTCGCATCGCGACGCTTGTGGACGCTCGCTCCGCGACCGCGCTGGGGTGTCTGCTCAAGACCCTGGGTGTCAGCCATCCCCACACCTGGGCCGAGGCGCTCTCCGAGTACTGGACCTTTCGGCCGAACGGACTGCGACAACAACTGGGACGCATGGTCGAGCTCGCACCCCTGACCCACGAGGAAGCTGATCAAGCCGCCGCCGAGCTTGGCCTCCCCGAGGATCTCGATTGGCGAAGTGTTCTCGCGCAGAGCAACAGGAAACTGGCCGCCCACAATCTGGGTTGGATTCGTCCCGCGCGAGTCACCCGGGACGTGGCGTATCTCTGGCTCAAGCTTGAAGGCGAACCACGACCTGCGGATGAGATCGCAGCACAGGCAGGATGCAGCGAACATGCCGCGCGGGAGAACATGCGACGAGACCCTGCCTTCTCACAAGTTCGACCAGAGGGCACTTGGGCGCTCTCCGATTGGCGCGTCCCCGGCGCAGAGAACCGCTATAGCTCCGCCGTTGACGCCCTGGTTGAGGTTCTCCGAGATCTCGGGCCGCTGCCCGTCGACCAACTCCGCGTTGAGACACAGCGCCGTTACCCCGTCAGTGATTGGCGCGTGAACCAGTGCCTGTCGAGCAACCTCATCGGGCTTAACCCCGCCGGCCTGTATGACCTGGCCGAACGGGGCGCTGTCCCCGTCGAGGACACGGAACCCAAGCAGCCTCCGACCATTAAGACCAGCGGAGACGTGGTGGGCATCGAACTCGTAGTCGACCGCGAGATCCTTCGCGGCAGCGGCATACCCGTGAATCGCTGGCTCACTTGGCATCTGGGCCTCAGAACCGCGCCGTCGACAAGGTACTTTACCTTCCCCGAGGGCCACGGCGAGGTGCGCGTCACGCGGATGACGAGCAATGCCCAGGTTTCCAGCTTGCGCGCGGTCGCCGCCAAGTTCGGTCTCGTCGAGGGCTGCAAGTTCGCGCTCCTGCTCAACACGAGCACGGACACCGCCAGCGTCCGCCACATCTGCCCGCAGGACGCGTGCCGCGCGCGTACCGCGACGCACTGATCCGCAGCGCCGTAGCGCGCGCATACCCCGAAGAGCTGGCCGCATCCTGCGCACCCCGCCGTCGACCGCAGCTAAGCCGCACAGATCCCGTCGCACGCCGCAGTAACGGGTCAAGTGCCGCCAGCGACCGTACTCGAACGCCGTATCTGCCTCGACCTTGACGACCAACCTCGGAGCCACCAGAGTGATCGCCGGTCAGCACCTCGCGACCGGGAATACGCCGCCATCCGCTCGCCGCCGAGCAACCGGCTCGCGGCTGAACCGCCCCAGCTAGCGGGTGCTGAGCTCGAGCGGCCACGGGTGGTCATCGGCGCCGACGAGCAGCGCGGCAAGCTCGGCCGACTCTCTCAAGCTGAGCGGATGGGTCGCACCGGGCAACGCGGGCCACCCTGTCGACGTCGACGTCGGCGCGCGGGGTGCGGGGTGCTCATTCTTGGTCTCCCCACAGCAGGTCGAGGTCGGGTTCGTGAATGACGTCCAGGCGCTTGTCGGCGGCGTAGGCCGCGGGCTCGGGCACGACCAGGCGTCGCAGCTCTCGCTCGGTGGCGCTGTCCTGCACCGGGGTGTCGTCGTCGGGGTTCATCGCAGTCCTCCTCAGCGGCCCGGGGCCGGGCGGTCGGTGACGGGCTGCGTGCCCGGGATGTCGCGCTGCTGGCCGGGTGGCTTGGGGACGAACGACTCGTCCAGGTCGGCGGCGATTTCGCGCATCTGGGTCTGGTATCGCTCCCACTCGCGGGGGTGGATGCCGTTCTGCAAGGCCGAGGCGACGATGGCGGCCATGGAGTAGGGCCGGTCGCCGGGCACCTGGTCCAGAGCGCACCAGGCCTTGGCGCCGTCGCCGTGCAGCCAGCTGGCGAAGCCGAGCATGGAGGCCGGCGCCGCGCGGACCTCGTCGGGTGCTCGGCGGGTGAGGTCGTTCCAGAGCGCCATGTGGGAGGTGCGATTCTCCCGGCTCATGTCCTCCCAGAGGGCGTCGCGGGTGCTGATCGTCTCCAGGGCCACGAGCATCCGTGCGCCGTCGAGGTCGGAGAGCCGGTTTCCGTCGGCGTGGAACTGCTCGACTCGGTCCAGTGCCCAGTCCCGCTCGAGGGCGGGCGTGCTGGCCTCGGCCACGGCTCGGGCCACTCGGATCAGCTGGGCGATCGGCTCACGGTCGCCGACCATCGAGGCAGCCAGGGACTCGCGGCTGGCGGCCGGCTGGGCGGCGCCGGTCAGTACGGTCGCGGCCGCGATCCGCTCGGCGGTCAACGGGGTCTGCAGCCCGGTCTGGCCGGTGTTGAACTCGCGCCAGCGCTCGCCGTTGGCCCACAGCCTGATGTGGGTGGTGATGCCGACGTCCTGGAGACGATTGGACAGGTGCTGGCTGGCCAGCTCGGCGCTGCGGCGGTCCTCGGTGATGCAGATGATGGCCAGGCGGGCACCGGGCCGGGCGTGGCGGCCGTACGGGCCGCTGAGTGCGTCCCAGACCTCCTCGCGATCGGCGGCAGTCCGGGGCAGGTCAACGCGGGTGATCGGCAGTCCGGGCCGGAAGGGCACCAGGACGATCGACTCCTCGGGCTTGAAGCCGAGGACGTGCGGCACCGCGGCGAGCAGCTCGTCCGGGGACTGAACGACGAGATCCATCGGAGCAAACCTCCTCAGCTGGCCTGGGCCGCGTGCGGGGCGCGGTCGATGCGCGCGGACACGTACTTGAGCGAGATGCCGACCTCGCCGAAGCGGTTGTCGACGACCACGACGTCCTCGGTGCGCTTCTCCCCGGTCTCCTTGTCCGGCCAGCTCTCGGTGCGCTCGAGGCCGTGGACGAAGATCGGGGCACCGGATCCGCAGCTGTCGTGCACGTGGGTGGCGGCCGAGCCGAAGATCTTGACGTAGTGGGCGGTGAGCTCGTCGCTGACCCACTCCCCCTGGTCGTTCTGGACCCGGCGGTTGACCAGGACGCGGCAGGTGACGAACGGCTTGCTCTCCCGGGCGTGGTACGGCTCCGGCGACTCGGCTAGGTTGCCGGCGAAGGTGACGGTGGTGGACATGGCTTCCTCCTGGGTGACTGCGCGACGCTGATGGGTCCCGCAGTCACCTAGGTGTCATCCGGGCCCGGCAGCGATCACATCGGCCGAAGTCGACTCCGCCGTTCGAGCCGGTCGGGCGCCTTGAGCGGCGCAAGCGGAGTCGAGCCGGCTGCCACGACGCAGCAGGCTTCCGGAAGTCAGGCCAAGTTTCCTACGACGCCCGCAGTAGTCGTTGGCACCGACCTGCTGATCGCGACTGACGCCCCGCGGAGGGCCAGATGATCGCTCGGAGCATGCAAGCAGCACCCGCCTCTAAGGCACCTCCAGCTGTCGCGACGCTCCGCGTCGTTCAGACATAACTCGGCGGTTCATACCTGAGTGTTGTAACCGCATTCAGCTGGCGTTCGAGTCCGTTGTGTCTACGATCTCAGCGAGCCGGCGCAACCGACGAGCTTCCCGCGCCGGCACCACATCCCCACACCACACCAGCGCCTCGCATAAGGCAAGATGCTCCTCTGCCAGCAATCGCCGAAGTGCCTCACCGGCTCGCGCCTCCGCTTCCGCAACGGCAAAGTCACGTTCTGCGATCGCGACCATCACCTCCTCCGCGAGAGCGACAATCCGCTTCTCCCTTTCTATGAGTTCGCGGCGGCGTCTTGAAGCAAACTCTCGTGCGGCCCGCCGTGCTCGTTGTCTAGCTGTCTGTTGCGACATGCTGTGCCTCCCAATGAGTGCCAGTTCTTGCATTCACCTATGGCGAGGACAGCACCCCTGGCGATCACCATTCACCCGACCGCGCACACAGGGTTTGCTGGCGACCTGAGTTCGTCCCGCTGCACCAAGGTGCGGCGGGGTACGCCCGGGGCAAGCTTGGAATCACCAGGGTCTAGGTGAGCCGACGAGCCTGGGTTGCCTAGCCGTCTCATTGCGAATGGCCTGAGCAAGGGCCGTGCACGCTTACGAGCGCTTGGCATCAAGCCCTGCAACTGGTAGTCCGCAGGAATTGCACCGCGGGGGCAAGTCGGGGGTACACGCCCTAGCTCGAGGTGGACATCGTCGCGACTTGACTCGGCTCACTGCCGATCCACTTTGGGCGACTTCGCGACCGCATGACCTTTCTTGCGTGCACGGTATACAGAGACCGCTGCGCGGTTGCCACAGCCGGTCGAGCAAAAGCGCTTCGATCTGTTTCGGGACAAGTCAAGGACGATACGGCAGCAGTTTGCCTGCTCACACGTGCTGAGGCGCGATTGCTCGTCTGCCCGGATCACGTCGATCATCGCCATCGCGGTCTCGACGAGCACCCTCGTAGCGAAGTCGCAGCTAGGGGCAACTGCGTGCACGTGCCAGCCCCATGGGTCATGCCGGACGAGCCGAGGTACAGCCCGAATCTCGGACAGCACATTGTTCACAATCGCGACAGCATCCTCGCCTCTGGCTGTGAGCAGAGCTCGCAGGGTCGGACGGACTGCCTGGACAGTCGAGAGTTCTTCTTGCTCGCCGTCGCGACGGTCCGTGTAGCCAAACTCGTCGTAGAACCTCTTGAGATGCTCCGTCGAAAGTAGCTCCTGGCTGCTCATGCTATTTGCGAGTGAGACGGCTGCTCGGAGCGCTCCGTCGGTGTGATGACTGAAGATCACATTCAGAAGTGCTTTCCACTCGGCCAAGGCGTGCACCCGCGGCTGTTCTACACCAGCGCCTGCCCTCTTTATCGTCGTCTACCCTCGTCCCACGTCCGTTGACCCACAGAGCCATGCTGCCGAGTTAAGACGACATCGGTGCGTGAGGTCGCCGACGGCGCAAGCCGACCGCGCTCCAGCCGTCCAATACCGCACTATCCGCGCGGCCAGCCAACCAGACTGGGCTAGCCAGCGATCTGCATCATCCCCAGGAACCGCTTCGTGCGCTCGTGGACCGGGTTCGCCATGACCTCCCGCGGCGCGCCTTCCTCGATGATGCTTCCCTGATCCATAACGATCAATCGGTCCCCAACATCATGGGCGAACTGCATTTCGTGCGTCACGACCATCATCGTCATCCCGTCGCTGGCGAGGTCCCTGATGACCTCCAAGACTTCGCCAACCAGTTCCGGATCCAGCGCCGACGTGGGCTCGTCGAACAGGATGACGCGAGGGTCTTGCGCCATAGCTCGCGCGATAGCCACCCGCTGCTGCTGACCGCCCGACAGTGTCCGCGGGTACGCACCGCTCTTCGCAGCCAGCCCCACTCGATCAAGAAGCGCCAACCCTCGCTTTTTGGCCACCTCGGGCGCGACTCCCCTACCCACGGTCAACCCGATGATCACGTTGTCGAGGACAGTCATGTGGGGAAAGAGGTTGAAACTCTGGAACACCATGGCCAGGTGCTGTCTCTGCTTCGCGGCACGGCTGGGGCTCAGTCGGTGCAGCTTTCCGCCCTGAGCTCGGTATCCGAGAAGTTCACCTTCGAGATAGACCCCGCCACTGTCGATGGTCTCGAGTTCGATGATCGACCTAAGCAGGGTGCTCTTGCCGGAGCCCGACGGCCCGATGAGGCAAAGCACCTCGCCCAGGTTCAACTCGAAGCTGACCTTGCGCAGGACCTCGAGATCCCCGAACGACTTGCAAACATCTACTGCGCGGATTACCGACTGCGTCATCGTCCGGCCTCCGTTCCGTTAGTCACTCGCCGCCGGCCGATCGAAGCGCGAATCGCACGAAGGGTCCTCGTGGTGTAGCTCGCGGACGTCGGGACCCGTGAACCCTTGGAGTAGTGCCGCTCAATATGACCCTGGATGTAGGTCATGATCGAGCTCACGACGAGATACCAGATGCTGACGGTGATCAGCAGCGGGATCGTCTGGTACGTCTGCACATAGATCAGCTGTGCCGAGTACAGGAGCTCAGGCATAGCGATCACGCTCACCAGGGTTGTGGTCTTGAGCATCCCGATGACCTGGTTACCGGTGGGCGGGATGATCACGCGCATGGCCTGCGGCAGAACGATCCGGCGCGTGGTCGAACGTCGGGAGAGTCCGATCGTGTGCGCGGCCTCGAGCTGACCGGGGTCGATCGAGAGGATGCCTGCTCGGACGATCTCCGCCATGTACGCGCCCTCGTTCAGGCTGAGCGCGAGCACGGCGCAGAAGAACGGGGTGATCAAGTCGTTGGTGTCAGCGTGATAGAGCTCGGGCCCGAACGGGATGCTGAAGGAGATCTCAGGAATGAGAAGCGAGAGGTTGAACCAAAAGATGATCTGCACGAGAAGCGGAGTGCCTCGGAAGAACCAGATGTAAAGAAGACTCACGCCCGAAAGAACAGGATTCGAGGACAGCCGCATCAACGCCATCAAGGCGCCCAGAACGACGCCGATCACCATCGCGATGACCGTTAACTGCAGAGTCCTGACAAGGCCCCACAGGATGTCTTCGTGGAACAGGTAGTGCCATACAACGTCCCACTCCATGTTCTCGTTCGTGACAAGCATCCGCACGATGGCGAAGAGAACGAGGAGGGCGAGACCGCCTCCGACGACGCGAAGGTATGGGATCTGGATCGTGCGAGGGAGGTCGTGAGTCGCCACTCCAGTTCCGGTCGCCGCGGTGCCCATGCCAGACGGACTCTGCCCGCCGGGCGCTCCAACCGCGTCAGATCTCTGTTGCGTGCCTTCGGGCGAAGCCGGGTTCGCGGTCTTTCGAGTGACCAATGATCTCATCCTTGCTGATTTCTGAGCTATGTCAGTTGCCACGAGAGTGCGAATAGTTCAGGTCGCCTGTACAGCGTTCGCTGGTGAAGTGAGCCGATCTGACCCGGCGGTGGGCGCCGCGGAATCCGTTGCGACCACCGCCGGGGGACGCTACCCCGTGATCAGTTCGGGCTCGTCCAGCATGCTGGCGGTCGAGTTGTACTTGGAGTAGATGTCCTCGTAGGTGCCATTCTCGACCAGGTCCTTCATCGCCTGGAGGACGACCGGGCCGAGCGGACTACCCTTCTCCAGGGCGATTCCGCCGTACGTGACGCCCCCCTGGAACGGCTGCTCAACAAACTTGTCGCCCGTCTTCTCCATCAGGTCGGGGACCGTCGAGCCGGACATCGAGACCGCGTCTACCCGCCCGCTCGTCGCTGCCAGGATCGCGGCGTCGTTGCCGGCGAACGTCTGGAGCGTGGCGGGCTCAAGGCCATTCGGCTCGCACTCGTTCTCGTTGATGTCCTCGACCGTGGTGCCATCGACCGAGCCCTTGACGACGCTGAAGCTGAGGCCGCACACGTCGGTGGCCTCCTCGATCGTGACATCAGAGTCGGCTTCGGTGACGAAGGCGGTGTAGTTCTTGTCGGTGCTGACGAAGTCGAAGATCTCCAGCCGATCGGGCGTAATGATGGCCGAGGCGTGCATGAGGTCCCACCGACCCGCCTGCAGACCGGGGATCATTGCGTCCCACGAAGACCCGTCGATCTTGAAGTCCAGACCCGAGTCCGCGCTGATGGCCCGGATGATGTCGGGATTCAGACCGACGATCTCGCCGTTGTCGACGAATCCGTACGGCGGATAGTCCTGCATGACGACAGCGCTCAGACTCTCGCCCTCTAGGTCGGCTGGCACGAGCGTTGCCGCTGCGCCGAGCGTGGCGTCGGAGCCAGGGCTGGACGAATCTCCCGAGGACGAGTCCTCAGAGTCGCCGCAGCCGGCGATCGCTGCGGCGAGCAGGACGGCACAGGCTGCGTGCACGGTGAGGTGAAGTCGGCGCATGTTCCGTATTCCTCCGATTGTGACGTTGTGATCGGGCCTTACCAACGCAATCCCTCTTGCCCCAGATGCAGTGACGCCGCGGGCGGACCCGGAAGACGTTGAACGACTGTGTACATGGCCTGCACCTGGGTCACCGGACTCGTCATGCAACGTGTCCGCCCGCGAGCAAAGAGATCTAAATCATGCCCAAAGATAAGACGTATGACCTCGTACTTGTCAATGAACTTCTGAAATCCTTCACCTAACCGTGACGACAGATCGCGATCGTGACGCGTGTGGCGACAGCACGAGCGGGACAGAGGTCGACACGTACGCTGGCGGCGCACCGGACAGTTTCGCCGTGCGTCCACGCGGACGCAGTTCGCGATCCTTGACCTCGCACGTCCAGCAGGATGGCAAGTGCAGTCCAAGGTGGGGGTGTGCGAGGTTTCGCGGATTGGCCCCGGAAGGACTGACGACTGCCGGTGGGCGGGGAGCTGTCTACCACGCCCAGCGCTCAGTCGCATGCAGCCCCGACCTCAGCATTGATACAGGGTTGGCGGCGTAGCGCTGAGCGTGCTGGCGCCGTTCGCGGTCACCACCACGTGCTGGCTCGTGCCAAAGAGATAGCCGCTCGGCCCCTCCAAGATGAAGGGCATGTGCAGCGTCATTCCACGACGAAGAACGTCATTGGCTCCCGGCTCGATGCTGATGTTGCCTCGCTCCAGCCAATTGATCCCCGTGTGGTAGCCGACTCGATGGCGAAGAGCGTCTGGGTAGTTCGAACTCGCAATGACGGCTCGACCGGCGGCGTCTACGTCGCCGGCAGTAACCCCAGGCCGGATGGCTGCCACACTTGCAGCCAGTGCGTCCTCGGCGACTGCATGAAGTTCTTCAGCCTCCTTGTGCCGACCAAGTACTGCGCCGCGGACGATTCCCGCGGCGTACCCGTGCTTGACGCCGCCGAGTTCCAGCATTGCCGGCTCATCCGTTCCGATGGGGTTGTCGGTCGGCGCGCCGTGCGCAAGTTTCGTCCGCTCCCCGAAGACCAGCGTGACGACCGGCTGCCAAATCTGTCCCCCACGATCCGCCACCCCGGCTTCGATTGCCTCCATCAACTCGTTCTCGGTTAGCCCCGGTCGCAGCGCGCTTCGGAAGATGTCTACCGCTAGGTCCGTCATTGCCATGGCGTCGCGCATGGTCTGCAGCTCGAGCTCGGTCTTGACCGCCGTCATCGTGGCGACGAGCCTGGTCGCGTCAACCACACGCATGTCGGGCATCTGCTCCTGCAAGACGAAGAGATCCGCCGGCGCCAAGTTCCAACAGCCCAATTCGAAACCGACGGTCTGGTTGTGCAGCCCGTGCCTACGCATTACCTCAGCTACCGTTGGAGCGAAGTCGCGAAGCTCCCTGTAGCCGTAGATCTCATCAACGCAGCTCTCCGTCGTCACTGCACCAACTTCGAACTCACGGACAACGAATGTCGGCGGTACTCCAGGCGCAAGGATGAACGGGAACGGTGCGAAGTAGCCCCCGCGCCCGTCATAGCCGGTCAAGTACTCCAGATGCCCATACGCAGTTACTACCAGTGCGTCAATTCCTGCCTGCGCCATCTCCTCGAGCACGCTCGCTTGGCGGCGCAGGKATTCATGTGCTGGAAACGGCGGGCCTACGATCGGAACCTGCGAGATGCGAGCGGTCGACACGGCAAACACCTTTCGTCTGAGGCAGGATCAACTTCTCTCGAGCACGCGTCAGCCAGAGCAGCGACGAAACCCGAGGTCGGCGGGGCGAGCTTCGGCTCTCTCGCCTAGAGGGGCGGCATCGCAGTAGGTCGGGTCACACAGCCGGGATCTGCGCTCGATTGCCAACAACCTCACGCTCGACGTGGATCTGCTTGGGCATGTTCCACGACAGCACGCCCGTGATGCGGTCATCGCTCACGTAGTGAGCGATGAAGCGCCCCTCCTCGGTGCTACCAGTGACGATCGTGGGTCGACTGCCGGTCGGGAACGTGCCGTACGCCTGGATGCGCGTGTCGTACTGATTTGTCCAGAAGTAGGGGACCGGCGCGAACGACCGGTCGCTCCCGAGCAAGTTCTCAGCGGCAGCAATCGCCTGCTCAGTTGCGTTGGTGCGATGCTCGACGCGCACGTGTGCGTTGAGGCCGTTGTGCCACCACCGAGCCACGTCACCAGCTGCGTAGACCCCGGGCGCGGCCTCGCACTTGTCGTTGCAGACAATTCCGTCGTCCAGGGTGAGCCCACTCCCGACGAGCCAATCGGTGACCGGAACGGCTCCGATTGACACCAGGACGAGGTCGGCAGGAAGCACGGTGCCGGTACTCAGCTCTACTCCGGTCACCGCGTTGTCGCCCACGAGTCGGTCGATACCGGTGTGGCACAGCACCTCGACGCCATGATCGCGGTGCAGTGTCGCGGCGAGGCTTCCCATCTCGGCTCCAAGTTGCCGCATCATCGGCGCGGGAAGCGGGTCGACGAGGGAGACGTGCAGTCCTGCTTGGGTTGCCGCGGCCGCGACCTCGCATCCCAGGAAGCCGGCGCCGACGACGACCAGTCGCCGGCCTCGCACGAATTGGGCACGGAGCGCTAGTGCGTCTTCGATCGTGCGGAGCACATGGACGCCACTCAGCTCGTGCCCGTTGGGCAGCTGGCGTGGTGTAACGCCCGTGGCCAGGATCAGGCCGTCAAACCCCAGGCGCTCGCCGTCCGAGAGCTCAATCTGACGGGAGTCGAGAAAGAGCGAGTTGGCGCGGACCCCAAGCCTGAGATCGAGACCGAGCTGTTCGAGGTCAGATCGGCCTCGGATGATCGCCCTATCTGCATCCCACTGCCCGGTGAGCACCTGCTTGGAGAGCGGCGGTCGGTCGTAGGGCAAGTGCAGTTCCTGCCCGACCAAGCTGATGGACCCGGCGAAACCTCGCCTCCGGAGTGTCTCGACGGCCGTGATGCCTGCGACCGACGCGCCAACGACGACGACCCGGTCCATCGCCGGCGTCACTCAGTGATCCGGATGGCCGCGGCAGGGCAAAGGATCGCGGCCTCGCGTGCCGGCTCGTGCAGCTCCTCGCTGGGAGACTGGTTGAGCAGGATGACAATCCCGTCGTCATCCTGATCGAACACCTGAGCGGCAGCCATAACGCACTGCCCGCCGCCCACGCACTTCTCCTCGTCAACTTCGATATGCATGATCTCGCCTTTCTCAGTTCGGGCGACCGCTAGCGCGGTCGAATGGAGATACCGAGCCGTTCTCGGTCTCGATGCAGCAGGCCTTTACCAACTGACCGGCACCCGCACCGGGCCGTGGATGTCGACCTCCTCGTTGGGCCAGGTGATGTCACCGGCCAGCTTCAACGTCGGAAAGCGTTCGGCGAGCCTACTGATGGCAATCTGGACTTCGAGGCGGACCAACTGCTGTCCCAAACACTGGTGCACCCCGTGTCCGAACGTGACGTGGTTGGTTGCTTTGCGCGTGAGGTCGAGCCGTCCACCATTTGCGAAGACGTGTTCATCTCGGTTGGCAACGGCCAGCGACAGCGCAAGTCGTTCGTAGGCCTTGACTGTCACGCCCGCCAACTCAACGTCCTCGAGGGCGGTGCGGGTCTCGGCCGCCTGCACAGCCGAGGTGTATCGGAGCAGCTCTTCGGTCGCAGCGGCGGGACCTACGGCCCCTGCTACGAGAAGGTCCCACTGTTCGCGGTCACGAAGAAGTGCAGCGATACTGCCGGCCAGCGTGTTCGAAGTTGTCAGAACAGCGGCCAGCGTCAAGAGCACTGCAGCAGAGACCAGCTCGACCTCGGTCATCTCGCCGTCCTGGACGAGTCGACTCAACAGGTCGTCGCCGGGCTCGGTCCGGCGGAGCTCAATGACCTTCGCGGTCAGTTCCCGGAGCTCGAGAAAGACGTTGACTACGTCCTCTTCGGTCGCACCGGCACGGTTGCGGTCGGAGCTCAGGAGCTCCAGGGCTGGACGCATCTCTTCAGGGACGCCGAGCATCTCGCAGCTCATCCGGAACGGGATCGGGAAAGCAAACAGTTCGACAATGTCGACCGGGCCGCCTCGACGTTCCATCTCATCGAGACACTCGTCGACGATCTCAGTGATCCGGTCGCGATGGGCAGTGACGCTACGAACGGTGAAGAAGCCGGTGAGGAGCCTACGCATTCGGGTGTGGTGCGGCGGGTCCATGTTGGAGAACGGCAGGATCCGCAGCGGCGAGTCGTGCAAGGCCCGCACCACGACCGGGTCCCAAGTGAGGTCGACCAGCCGGCTCTCGGCACGGAGGTCCTCTACCCTCTTGCGGGCGTCATCCGGGAAGGTGTCATCGGTGTCGATGGCCTGTGCAACCAGGGCGGCCTGGATCTCCGGCGGAGTGAGCGGATTCCCGGAAGCGCCGCGACTAAACCGCGGATCGCCCATGATCCTGCGGATCAGTTCATGACTCGTGACGATCCACCCGACATGACCGTCCAAGAACTGGAACGGCGCGACGGGGGCGTTGTCGCGCAGCCTCTCGAGCTCCTCCGGCGGAGCGAACGGACAGGTTCGTTCCATTCCCGGTCCGACCGGCCGGGCCGGATCGGTGATGCGCTCAGTCACGGACTATGCCTTCCTCTTGGAACCTGATCGTCAAGGCATCATACGTATGATGATAGGGTCTCGGCAACGGCTTCAGCTGCCTAGTAACGCAAATTTCGGGCCGCTAGTCCGGGTTCAAGCCGCCAACCGAGGCCGGCAGAAGTCAGGTTCGCCGTAGTCCTGTTCACGACGGGTCTGGGACGGCGCTCGCGTTCAGCGCCGCGCTTGATGACTCCGGGTCGAGTCAATTAACGCATGTATGATGAATTTGAACGAGGGAGATGGTCCATGCAAGCGACAACGACGTTGCCCGAGGTGTCTCCGGCTCTGGCCGACATCGCGGCCGGCGCCGCACAGCAAGGAGACTTGAAGAGCGAGCGGATCGCCGCAGCCTTCGAGCGGAAGATCCTAAGCGGCGAACTGGCGCCTGGCGCGAAGCTGCCGACCGAGACTGAACTGTGTGAATTGTTGAACGTCAGTCGCAGCGTCATCCGGGACGCCGTGCGACGGCTGGTGGCCCAGGGCCTGGTGAACGTGCGTCAGGGCCGCGGGACGACGGTCGCGGAGCCGAGCGGCGAGGCATACAGCAACGCGCTGCTCGTTCTGCTGGCTCGCTCTGCGTTGACGATGGGGGATGTGTTCGCCGCTCGAGCGGCGATCGAGACGAGCCTCGTCGCTATCGCCGCTCGCAACGGGACGCCAGAGGACTGGGAGCAGCTGGAGCGCACGTACGACGAGTTCGCTGACGCTATCGAACGCAACGACGACCTGGCGGCCGGCACTTGCCACGCCCGCTTCCACACTCTCCTCCTCGAATCGGCTCACATGCCCGCACTCACGTTGATGCTGCGACCGATGGCCGACCTGACGATCGTCAGCAGTGCGGCTTCGGTGCTGCGAACGATCTCGGGCGACTGGGAGCTCGAGGAACACCTGCCGATCCTGAACGCTCTGAAGGCCGGTGACGCGGAGGCTGCCACTAAGGCGATGGTGGCGCACTACGAGACGGCCTCAAATCCCGTTCAGTACAACGAGTTCATGGATCGGCTCTTCTCCGACGCCTACTTCAGCTGACAGCCTCGACGGCACCGCTACGCTCCGGATGGGCTGGCCGGACAGGCCCTGAGTACGTTCGCCTCGAAGTAGGCAGACGGAACCTACAGCATGAGACGCAGGACTCCCCTGCTGCCGGGAACGCCGCCTCATTCCGCTCGCTCCTTGGAGCTGAGCGGCGTCACCCCGAGGCTGATGAGCAGATCCGCAGCGACTGCCGCCGGGACCGTCGGGTTCAGGTCAACGGCTGCCTGGAGGCGCGGAGCCGTCCAGCCCATAGCGCGAGCAATGTCAGCGATACTCGCGTCGCGCTCATCCGTCACAGCCTGGACGATGTCCGCGAAGGAAACCGTGGACCGCTCAACTCGACCAGTTGTCACGGTCACGGTGCGTCCGTCAGGCGGCCAGCCGACTCAGGACGGCGAGCCTCAGTCCTTGCTGCAGCGCAACTGCGATCGTCCTCCCCCTTGAGCCAGCGCCAGACTTCTTCAGTGTGCGCGCCAAGAGCTGGCGGTGCGATGTGCTGGCCACGGGCTCCAGCTCCGTCGTGTCCATCGAAGCGGATGGCCGGTCCAGGAAGACTGATCGGGCCCAGCGTCGGGTGCTGCACGTCGATGACGAGCCCCTGAGAGTGCACCTGTTCCCAGTCATAGACCTCCGAGAGAGACCGCACGCGCCCCGCCGGGACACCGATCCGGTCCATCTCGGCAAGGACCGCGTCCGCCGACATCCGAGAGAACGCCAGATTGACAGCCTCGGTCAGCAACTCGCGATTTCCTACTCGCGCGGGGTTGTCGGCAAAGTCTGGGGAGTCAGGATCGACGCCGATGAACTCAGCGAAGTTTCGCCATTGCGATTGCGAACCGACCGCAACTTGCACCAACGAATCTGCGGCTCTGAACAAGCCGTAGGGGGAGATCGACGGATGGTGGTTGCCGATCCGGCCAGGCTCCTCCCCCGCGACGGTCCACCGCGTCCCCTGAAAGGCATGAACGCCGACGATGCTGGAAAGCAGACTGACGCGCACCACCTTCCCCCGGTTGGTGTTGACGCGTTCGTAGAGCGCGCCGAGAGTTCCGACGGTCGCGTTCAGGCCAGCTAGAAGGTCAGCGATCGGTACGCCCGCTTTGGTCGGTTCACCATGCTCGTCGCCGGTGATGCTCATCAGGCCGGCTTCGCCCTGCAGGATTTGGTCGTATCCCGGCCGGTGGCCCTCAGGACCATCGTGGCCGAATCCGGTAATGCTCGTGATGACCAGCCGAGGGTTGAGCTCGTGCAGACGCTCGACTGAGAATCCGAGCCGATCCAGCACCCCGGTGCGGAAGTTCTCAAGCAACACATCGGCGCGACAGACCAGGTGCTCGAAGAGCTCGCGTCCAGCGTCGGTTTTCAGGTCGCCGACCACCGACTCTTTGTTGCGGTTGCACGAGAGGAAGTACGTGGAGACAGGATCACCTTCTGAGCCAACAAACGGAGGCCCCCACCCGCGGGTGTCATCCCCCTGAGGCGGCTCGAACTTGATGACACGCGCCCCAAGGTCGGCAAGCATCATCCCGGCGTGGGGCCCTGCCAGCGCTCGCGTCATGTCGATCACGATCAGGTCCGACAGCATTAAGAGTGCCTCCTCAGCGATTCCGGGTCGCCTAACCCTCGCGGCCGCGTATCCTTTCCAGGACCGACAATTCGTCGGTCATCACACCTATGTCCGACCTTCCGTCGGGCGGCACGAGAGTTGGTTGCCGGTGCTCCCATCGGTCCGCGACGTTCTTCGGACGCCGCTCTTGACAGCTGCGCAGCCCGAGGTGCACGCGCGGGACGAGCAACTCGATCGACCAGTCCGCTGGCTCCATCCCGCCGAGGTGGAGGACATCGCGCACCTACTACGTGGCGACGAGATTGTGCTAACGACCGGCATGTTCCTGTCCGACGAGCCAACAGCGGTCAGGGCCTACGCCGAATCGCTGGCGGCCGCGGGGGTCGCCGGCTTGTTTCTAGAACTCGGGCGACGCTGGGCGCAGGCACCCGAGGTCCTTATCGACGCGTGTCGCGACGTGGACCTGACCTTCGTCGTGCTGCATCGTGAAGTGAGATTCGCCGCGGTGGTCGAAGAGGTGGGCGCGCAGATTCACGAGGCGGAGGTTGAGGACCTGCGCGCTAGTGAGCGCATGCATGAGACGTTCACCCGCCTAGACGTCGACGCAGCTGGGCCCGAGGAGATTTTGGCCGCTGTGGTCAGGCTCTCGGGTCTCCCGGTCGTACTTGAGTCGCGGAGAAACCAGGTGATCGGGTACGACGCGGCCGAACGCCCAGCCACGGACCTTCTCGCCGACTGGACGCGCCGCTCCCGGGGTGTGGTGGTCTCGGGACGTACCGGCTACGACGCTCGCTCTGGGTGGCTCACCACGATCGTGGGCTCCCGGGGCGACGACTGGGGCCGACTCGTCCTACTGACCGATCACGTGCCTCGGCGCCGCGACTACTCCCTGATCGAGCGCGCCGCGGCGGCTCTTACGTTGCATCAGATGCGGGCCCGGGCCCGGGACAGCGTCGAACGCAACACTCACACTGCTTTGCTCGCAGAGCTACGCGCTCGACGAGTCACGGCTGAGGTCATCTCGCGACTCGAGGCTGCTAGCTTGCCGACCCGGGGACGTCACTTCGTGGCCGTGGCTCTTCGTCAGCGAACACCTAGCTCGGACCGGCCGTGGTCTCTGGCCGATCTTGCTTCACTCGTCGCCGCCACTGCGCGGGCGCTGCGCCTTCCGACTCTGGTTGCCGTCGACACAGATCACGTGATCACGTTCGTCAGCTTCCCTGCGCAGCAGACGCTCGAGGCGATGATGGGCCGTCTGACCAGGGAGCTCCGCAAGTCCGCGGGGCTCACCATCGCTTGCGGAGAAGTCGTCGGCCAGGTCTCGGAGGCTCACGAGACGCTGACGGACGCCCSCAACATCCTCGCGGCCGCCGACTCGGCAGACGAACGGCCCTGGATCACGCTTGAAGATGTTCATCTGCGTGGACTGCTCCATCTCCTTCGCGACGACGACCGCCTACTCGCGTTCATGCACCGTGAGCTTGGCCCTCTTCTCAGGTACGACCAGCAGAAGGGCACGTCGCTGGTTCAGTTGCTAACAACGCTTCTCGAGACGCCAGGAGGCAAGACCATGGCCGCGAAGGAGTTGCTGTTGTCGCGGCCGGTGCTCTACGAACGCATCGCCAGGATCGAGTCAATTCTCGGAGTCGACCTGGACGATCCCCGGATCCGCACTTCTCTTCACGTCGCCGTAGTGGCCCTGCAACTAAACGGCGACGATACGACGGCATAGCGGGCCTGAACCGACATACCGTCTGGTCCGAGCGTGCCTCGTCTCAGCGATCCTGCAGGTATGAACACAAGGCTCGAGACGCCGCCTGTGACGGTTGGCGACCAGGAGATGATCGTCAACGGAGTCGGCGCACAGGCGGTAGCCGGGTGGATCGACGTGGAGAGTCCACGCGATGGCTCAATTCTGGGTCGCGTTCCGCGAGCCGGCGAGGTTGAAGTCGATGACGCGGTCCGCGCAGCCGCAGCCGCGTTCCCGAGGTGGAGGGAGAAATCTGCGCGACAGCGTGGCGACCTGCTGCGCCAGATTGCAGATGCCGTCGCACCGCACGTCGAGGAGATCGCTCGGCTCTCCTCCGCCGAAAACGGAAACGCACTCCGAACCCAGACTCGCGGCGAGGCTGCCTTCATCGTCGACGCATTCCGCTACTTCGCGGGTCTTGCGCAGGAGGCGAAGGGTGAGACCATCCCGATCCGCCCGGACGCCCTCGACTATTCACTGCGACAGCCCATCGGCGTCGTCGGCGCGATCGTGCCGTGGAACGCGCCCCTCATGCTGTCAGCCATCAAGATCGCTCCGGCCCTTGCGATGGGCAACACCATGGTCCTCAAGGTCGCGGAAGACGCCCCGTTCGCAGTTCTAAAGCTTGCGCGGATCTGTCAAGAGTTCCTGCCCCCAGGCGTGCTTAACGTCGTCACTGGCTACGGCAAGGAGGCCGGCGAAGCACTCACGTCCCATCCGGGTGTCGGCAAGCTGTCGTTCACAGGATCTACCGCGGTCGGGCGCCGTGTCATGGAGAAGGCGTCCGAGCGTCTGGTGCCCGTATCGCTCGAACTCGGCGGCAAGAGTCCGCAGGTTGTCTTCCCCGACGCGGACGAAGACTGGGTCGTCTCTGGGGTCGTCTCTGGGATGAGGTTCTTCCGCCAGGGGCAGTCGTGCACAGCCGGGTCGCGGCTGTTCGTCCATGCAGACATCTTCGAGTCGTTCACCGCCAAGCTCGTTGAGCAACTCTCCGCGTTCGTTGTCGGCGATCCGCTGGACGAGAAGACTGACATGGGCACGATCGTGAACCGGGCCCAGTTCGAGAAGGTCTGTGACTACATCCGGGAGGGAGCGGCCCAGCCCGGAGCCCGCCTGTTGGCCGGGGGCGTACCGGATGAGCGCGCAGACGGTTACTACCTCACCCCGACCGTGATCGCGGATGTCGAACCGAGCTGGCGAGTTGCTCGCGAGGAGATCTTTGGTCCCGTTGTCTGTGTCATCCCGTGGACGGATGAGGACGAGGTTGTGGCGATGGCAAACGACTCGCACTACGGCCTGGCGGCGTTCGTGTGGAGCAAGGACCTCGGGAAGGCCCTCAGGACCGCTCACCGGATTGAGGCGGGATGGGTCCAGGTCAATCAGGGTGGTGGCCAGTTTCTCGGTCAGTCCTACGGCGGGACCAAGACCAGCGGCCTCGGCCGAGAGTTCTCGCTCGAGGGCATGCTCGAGAGCTACACCGAGCGAAAGCACATCTCGGTGTCACTGAGTCAGTAACTCCAACGACGCGCCGGCCGCCGCCGCTGACTTCGCATCGGAGCGGTCCTTCGCCTGAGTCAAGAGGCGGCCGGCCGGGATTGGCCTCTCGGGTCCAAGGCTCTACGTACGGGCGCATCCGCTCCACCGCGTCCGGCGGCCACCACTAGGAACCTGTCTGTTGTCACGATTCACGATCGCCCGCACACGTCCTCAGAGGGGATGACGATGATCGACGTGAGCGCACCTGCGCCAGCCCGCACCGAGTTGACCGTCCAACGAGTCCTCACGCCAGCCGGCGATCGAACAGGAACGACACTCTCGGCCGCCGCGATCCTTCGAGCCTTTGAGGATGGGCGCCGTGAGCTTTCCCGTGCTCTTACTGGTACGTCCGGTTGTTTTGCCGGCTATGACGAACTCGAGCTGCCGGCGAGCGTCGACTGCGAAGGATCCCTGACGGTGGTTGTGCGCGCCGGAACCGTCACTCCCCGACTGCACGAGGTCTACTTCTTGGCAGTCGACGACTCCGCCTCTACGGACTTAGTCATCGGGAGGGCCCGTGGGCGAACGCTCACCCCGACATGCATGATCGGGAGTAGCAGGTAGGGCAGGCACGAGGTTTCGCCCCTTACCCGGCGCGCCTGGCCGAGGCGTCGTCGCCCAAGAGCCGTCGCCCGGCCCGTGGCCGCGACTCAGCCGGAACCCGGCGGCGGAGGGCCCGCCGGCGGCGTTGTCCACCTGGGCCGACAGAGCCCTCATAGCGCTAGAGGCTGCCCCCTGAGCTCGCGCCCCTCGCGACGGTACCTAGCGCACCTTGCCCCCGATTGCGCTCGCGCTGTTGTTTGAGCGGCCCGGATTGGCAGCAGCAGCCAGGGTGACGATGATCGACTTCGACGTCGGGGTCTTACTGCGTTCTGCGACGGACTCCAACGGCACGAGAGGGTTGGTCTCCGGGTAGTAGGCCGCGGCGCATCCCCGTGGCTGCTCGTACCCGATCACACGAAAGTCTGGCGCGGTGCGGCGGGTCCCGTCGATCCAATGACTGGTGATGTCGACGATCTGCCCCTCAGCCAGCCCAAGGGCGGCGATGTCAGCGGGGTTGACAAAGATGACTCGCCGGCCGCCCACGACTCCCCGATAGCGGTCGTTGAGTCCGTAGATGGTCGTGTTGAACTGATCGTGCGATCGGAAAGTTTGCAGGATCAGACTTCGGTCGGGGACGTTGAGCACTTCCAGCGGGCTCGACGTGAAGACGGCCTTTCCCAACTTCGTAGGGAAGGTGCGTGTATCACGTGGCGGATGCGGCATGACAAAGCCGCCGGGCCTATCAGTCTTGGCGCAATAGGCTTCTGCGCCAGGGACTACCCGTTCGATCCGTCTACGAATCTCCGCGTAGTCCTGACGGAAGTGCTGCCACGGGATGTCGGGGCCGTCAGCGAGAGCTGCTTCCGCGATCGAGCAGACGATGTCAACCTCGGACTTCAGCAAGTCCGATGCGGGTGCGAGTGGGCCCCGCGACGCGTGGACCACAGACATGGAGTCCTCAACAGTCACTCGTTGCTCCCATCCGCCCGTGGTGTCACGCTCGCTTCGTCCCAAGGCAGGGAGAATGAGCGCCGTTCGTCCCGTAACAACGTGGGAGCGGTTGAGCTTGGTCGAGACGTGAACGGTAAGTCCGACGCTACTCATCGCGAGCTCGGTGACCTCGGTGTCGGGCGCGGCTGACACGAAGTTGCCGCCCATACCGATGAACACATCTACGCGGTTGTCGCGCATCGCCTCGATCGCCGCAACGACGTCGTACCCGTGATGGCGCGGCGGGTTGAAGTGGAACTCGTCGCGCAGAGCGTCGAGAAAGGTGCTCGGAGGCTTCTCCCAAATGCCCATCGTTCGATCGCCTTGGACGTTGGAGTGTCCTCTCACCGGACAAAGACCGGCGCCCGGCCGACCAATATTCCCTTGCAGTAGCGCGACGTTGACGATCTCCTTCACGATCGCGACGGAGTTGCGGTGCTGGGTGATTCCCATCGCCCAGCAGATCACTGTCGACTTAGCAGTCTTGAAGAAGGTCGCAGCTTCGTCGATCTGACACATGCTGAGACCTGAGGCAGCTTGGATCAGCGACCAGTCGATCTTGGCCAGATGCTCGCGATACTCGTCGAATCCGGTTGTGTGGCGCGAGATGAAGTCTCGGTCGATCGCATCCCACTGCACGAGCCGAGCCGCAATGCCCTGGAACAAGGCCAGGTCACCGTTGATCCGCACGGGTACGTGAAGATCGGCGAGGGCGGTGCCATGGCCGGCCATCCCGCGAGCACGCTGCGGGTTTTTGAATCGGACCAGGCCAGCTTCGCGCAGAGGATTGATCGCGATGATCCGAGCACCGTTATCCTTCGCCTGCTCGAGTGCGCTCAGCATGCGGGGATGGTTCGTTCCAGGATTCTGACCAGCGACGACAATGAGTTCGGCCTCGTGGATGTCCTCAAGCGACACAGAGCCTTTGCCGATGCCGATCGATTCAGCCAACCCCACCGAAGTCGATTCGTGACACATGTTGGAGCAGTCAGGCAGATTGTTCGTCCCGAGTGCGCGCGCGAAGAGTTGGTATGCGAATGCGGCTTCGTTGCTTGTCTTTCCGGAGGTGTAGAAGACTGCATGGTCGGGCGAGGCCATCTTCTGGAGATGGCCTCCGATGATGGAGAACGCTTCGTCCCAGGAGACCGGCTGGTAATGGGTGCCACCGGCACGCCTCACCATCGCTCAGTCAGCCGGCCCTGTCGTCCCAGCCAGTAGTCGGTCTTGCTCTCGAGGACCTCAACGGGGTGAGAAGCGAAGAACTCACGCGTCACGCGTTGCTTCGTCGCCTCCTCGGTGACCGCCTTGGCGCCGTTCTCACAGAACTCACCTGAATGGCGATGCTCTGGGTCCGGCCAAGCGCAGCCTTGGCAGTCAAAGCCTCCTTTCTGGTTGACCTGTGTCAGGGTGCGCGCCGCCCGCATGAGACCCATGTCACGTACGGCCCCAGTGAGGGCGATAGTGACCGCTTTCAACCCAGCGGCGTGATCTTGGGGGTTTCGGACTTTCAGCGCCGGCTCAGGGTTGTGGTCGGAGTCCGTCACGGCGCGACTGGGGTCCAGGACGTCGTCATGGGACGACTTCCTCACCGGGGAGGCGGTGGCGCATGCGTTCCCTGATGGTCTCGGCAGCCAGGAGTGCTCGCTCTTGAGCGATTGTGGTGTCGTCGCCGTGGCCGGTGTGGACCACCGTGTCCGCGGGGAGGGTGAACAGTCTTGTCCGGATGGACTCGTTGAGGACGCTGGCGTCGGAGAAGGAGCGGCCGGTCGCCCCTGGACCGCCGTTGAAGAGGGTGTCGCCGGTGAAGATGCAGCCGAGGTCGGCCGCGTAGAGGCAGACCGCACCCGGTGCGTGGCCCGGGGTGTGGATCACCTCGAGCGACGTACCTCCGACCTCGATAGTGAGTCCCCCGTCTAGGTCGACGTCCCACTTCTGGTCTGGGTGAGTGAGGTTCCACAAGGGTTCGTCGTCGGGGTGCAGCATGATCGGCGCGCCCGCTCCCCCGTTGGCTCGTCGGCGGAGGTCGGGTGCCACGCGGACGTGGTCGTCATGGGCGTGGGTGCACACGATCGCCTTGAGTCTGCGGTCGCCGACGACCGCAAGGATGGCCTCGACGTCGTGGGGGGCGTCGATCACGACGCACTCGGTGTCGTCGCCGACAACCCAGACGTTGTTGTCGACGTAGAAGGTCTCCCCGTCGAGGCTAAAGGTCCCGAAGGTCGTCTCGTGATCAACTCGTGTAGGTCCATGGTGGGTCATCAGATGATCACCACCGAGCGCAGCACGTCGCCGTGGTGCATCTTCTCGAACGCCGCCTCGATGTCGCCGATGCCGATCTCCTCGGTCACGAACGCGTCCAGGTCGAGCCGGCCCTGCTGGTAGAGGTCGACCAACATCGGGAAGTCGCGCGTGGGCAGGCAGTCGCCGTACCAGCTGGACTTCAGCGACCCGCCGCGGCCGAACACGTCGATCAGCGGGATGTCCGGGACCTTCATGTCCGGGGTCGGTACGCCGACCAGCACGACCGTGCCGGCCAGGTCACGGGCGTAGAACGCCTGTTGCCAGGTCTCGGGCCGGCCGACCGCCTCGACGACCACGTCGGCACCGTCCGCGCCGACGAAGAATTTCCCGCAGATCTCCTTGATCCGCGCCACGGCGTCCTCCTTCGAGGAGTCGACCGTGTGGGTGGCGCCCATGCTCTTCGCGGTCTCGAGCTTCTTGGGGTCGATGTCGACCGCGATGATCGGGGACGCGCCGACCAGCGCGGAGCCGGCGATCGCGGCGACGCCCACGCCACCGCAGCCGATGACCGCGACCGACTTGCCGCGCGAGACCTCGCCGGTGTTGATCGCCGCGCCGATGCCGGCCATCACGCCACAGCCCAGCAGGCCCACGGCCGCCGGGCGGGCCGACGGGTCGACCTTCGTGCACTGCCCGGCCGCGACCAGCGTCTTCTCCGCGAACGCGCCGATGCCCAGCGCCGGCGACAGCTCGGTGCCGGCATCCGGACCCTCAGCCAGCGTCATCTTCTGGGTCGCGTTGTGGGTGTTGAAGCAGTACTGCAGCTCGCCGCGCTTGCAGGCACGGCACTCACCGCACACCGCGCGCCAGTTCAGCACCACGAAGTCGCCCGGCGCGACACCGGTGACGTTCTCGCCGACGGCCTCCACGATGCCCGCGGCCTCGTGGCCCAGCAGGAACGGGAAGTCGTCGTTGATCCCACCCTCGCGGTAGTGCAGGTCGGTGTGGCACACCCCGCACGCCTGCACCCTCACCAACGCCTCCCCCGGCCCCGGGTCCGGCACGTTGATCGTCACGACTTCGATGGGTTGACCCTTGCCTCGGGCGACCACGCCCTTCACCTGATGCATCAATGCCTCTTTCGCGATGTAGTCCAGTTCGGCGGCCCGCTTTGGGCGCGCAGTGAGTAACGGAGCTCGACGGGATTCAGTCCTCGCCCTTGCCGGAGTCGATGCCCTGACTGATAAGGTCCATGACGGAGGAGTCGGCGAGGGTGGTGACGTCGCCGACCTCGCGGTGCTCGGCGACGTCGCGCAGCAGGCGGCGCATGATCTTGCCCGAGCGGGTCTTCGGGAGCTCCGGGACGATCATGATCTGCCGCGGGGTGGCGATCGGGCCGATCTCCTTGCGGACGTGCTGGCGCAGCTCGGAGACGATGTCGCTCTGCTCATCACTGGCGCCGTCGACCAGTGCACTCTCGCGGAGGATGACGAACGCGCAGACGGCCTGGCCGGTGTCCTCGTCCTTGGCGCCGACGACGGCGGCCTCGGCGACCTTGGGGTGGGAGACCAGCGCGGACTCGATCTCGGTGGTCGAGAGCCGGTGGCCCGAGACGTTCATGACGTCGTCGACGCGGCCGAGGACCCAGATGTCGCCGTCGTCGTCCTTCTTCGCGCCGTCGCCGGCGAAGTAGAACCCTTCCTTGGCGAACCGCGACCAGTAGGTGTCCTTGAACCGCTCGTCGTCACCCCAGATGGTGCGCAGCATCGAGGGCCACGGCTCGGTGAGCACGAGGTAGCCACCCGAGCCGTTCGGGACCGGCTCGCCGTCCTCGTTGACGACCTCGGCCGCGACCCCGGGGATCGGGGTCATCGCCGATCCCGGCTTGCCGGCGGTCACGCCCGGCAGCGGGCTGATCATGATCATCCCGGTCTCGGTCTGCCACCAGGTGTCCACGACCGGGGTGCGGTCGCCGCCGATGACGTGGCGGTACCAGACGTACGCCTCGGGGTTGATCGGCTCGCCGACCGACCCGAGGATCCGCAGCGAGGACATGTCGTAGCGGTCGGGGATCTCGCGGCCCTGCTTCATGAACGACCGGATCGCGGTGGGGGCGGTGTAGAAGATCGTGACCTTGTAGTCCTCGATGATCTTCCACCAGCGGCCGCGCTCGGGGGAGTCGGGCGTGCCCTCGTACATCACCTGCGTCGCGCCGTTGGCGAGCGGGCCGTAGACCATGTAGGAGTGCCCGGTGACCCAGCCGATGTCGGCCGAGCACCAGTAGACGTCCGTCTCCGGCTTGAGGTCGAAGACCGCCCAGTGCGTGTACGACGTGCCGACCAGGTAGCCGCCCGTGGTGTGCAGGATGCCCTTCGGCTTGCCGGTCGTGCCCGAGGTGTACATGACGTACAGCGGGTGCTCGGCGTCGAACGCCTCCGGCGTGTGCTCGGCCGACGCAGAGTCGACCACGTCGTGCCACCACACGTCGACCGCGTCGTCCCACCCGTCCTCACCCAGGTCCTGACCGGTACGCCGGACCACCAGCACCTTCTCCACGACGTGCCCGTTCTGGGCCGTCTTCGTCCGGGCCTCGTCGACGGCCGGCTTCAGCGCCGACGCCGAGCCACGGCGGGGGCCGCCGCCGGAGGTGACGACCACCTTCGCCTGGCAGTCCTCGAGCCGGGACGCGAGCGCGTCGGCGGAGAACCCACCGAACACCACCGTGTGCGGGGCGCCGATGCGCGCACAGGCCAGCATCGCGACGACCGCCTCGGGGATCATCGGCAGGTAGATCGCGACCCGGTCCCCCGCACCGACGCCGAGCTCGGTCAGCGCGTTCGCGGCCTTGGACACCTCGTCCTTGAGCTGGGCGTAGGTGATGTCCCGGGAGTCGGCCACCCCCTCCTCGGACACGGGCTCGCCGACCCAGTGCAGCGCGACCTTGTCGCCGCGGCCGGCCTCGACGTGCCGGTCCACGCAGTTGTACGCCGCGTTGAGCTTCCCGCCGACGTACCACTTGGCGAACGGCGGGTCGTCCCAGTCCAGGACGCGGTCCCACTTCGTGTCCCAGTCCAGCCGCTCGGCCTGCTCGGCCCAGAACGCCTCGCGGTCCTGCCGCGCCCGGCCGTAGGCCTCGGCCTCGAGGTTCGCCTGCTCCGCGATCTCGGCCGGCGGCTCGAACCGACGGTCCTCTCTCAGAAGGCTTGACAGCGTCCGTTCACTGCTGGTCACTGGGTTCTCCTTTGGACATCGAAGTCCGAAGACTGCGCAATTTGTGCGCTGCTCCTGCGGTTCAGGGGCTCGAGCGGGAAGGCTCCGTCGGCGCGGGGGCCGGTCTCGTCGGCAGCGGGCGTTCACCAGCCGCGCTCGGCGAGGCGGTGCGGCTGCGGGATCTCCTCGACGTTGATGCCGACCATGGCCTCACCGAGACCGCGCGAGACCTTGGCGACCACGTCGGGGTCGTCGTGGAACGTCGTGGCCTTCACGATCGCCTCGGCCCGCTGCGCCGGGTTGCCGGACTTGAAGATGCCCGAGCCCACGAAGACGCCCTCGGCGCCGAGCTGCATCATCATCGCCGCGTCGGCCGGCGCCGCGATGCCGCCCGCGGTGAACAGCACGACCGGCAGCTTGCCGCTCTCCGCGACCTCCTTGACCAGGTCGTACGGCGCCTGCAGCTCCTTCGCGGCCACGAACAACTCGTCCCCCTCGAGCGCGCCGAGCCGGCGGATCTCCCGGCGGATCGTGCGCATGTGGGTGACGGCGTTCGACACGTCACCGGTGCCGGCCTCGCCCTTGGAGCGGATCATCGCCGCGCCCTCGGTGATGCGGCGCAGGGCCTCGCCCAGGTTGGTCGCGCCGCACACGAACGGCACCGTGAACGCCCACTTGTCGATGTGGTTCTCGTAGTCGGCCGGGGTGAGCACCTCGGACTCGTCGATGTAGTCCACACCCAGCGACTGCAGGACCTGCGCCTCGGCGAAATGCCCGATCCGGGCCTTGGCCATCACCGGGATCGAGACGGCCTCGATGATGCCGTCGATCATGTCCGGGTCGCTCATCCGCGAGACCCCGCCCTGGGCGCGGATGTCGGCCGGCACGCGCTCGAGCGCCATGACCGCGACCGCGCCGGCGTCCTCGGCGATCTTCGCCTGCTCGGGCGTGACGACGTCCATGATGACGCCGCCCTTGAGCATCTCCGCCATGCCGCGCTTGACCCGAGTGGTGCCAACCGCAGCGTCGTCGCCTTGCGTGCGCAACTCGCTCGAGCTTGTCATTGACCTTCTCCTATGGCTTTCTTGGACGCGGTCTGCCGGTCCGGTTGTTGTTCCAAGGTGTCGTCGCGAGCGAGCGGATCGCGATGGTTGATGCGGTCCGATCCGCAAGCTGCGGCGGCGGTCCAGCTTGTATCTCCAAGGCGTGCGTGCTGCTCACTAACCAAGACCCGGCCTAGCGCTGCGAAGGGTGCGCCTAGGTAGGGGCTTCTATCCGCCTGGTCCCTCCAGATCAGCGGCTGGTGACAATCAGCGCTCGGAGAGTGACCAAGACAGTCCACTCGGTCCGGTCACCTGCGTGCACCCGGAGACACACGCCCGGCCCGAGCTCGATGCGTTCGCCGTCCTCGAAGCTGACCGTGCCCGCACCGGATAGGATCAACAAACACTCGTCGTTCTCGATGTCAGAGACAACGCCGTCGGTCATCTCCCAGACCGATACCCCAGCCCCGCCGAGATCGGCAAGCAGGGCCGCCCGTGCGGTAGGCCAGCCCCCGTCGACCCAGATGCCGGGGTGACTTTCCTCGGTGAGCGCCACCGAAAACGCGTCAGTTGTCAGAACGCGGGGCTGCGCGGCCATGGCCGATCACCCCAGGACCGAGTCGAGTGTGACCGCGTCGATGCCGACGGCCTCGCCGACCGGACCGTTGGTCAGCTGCCCAGCGTGCGTGTTCAAGCCCAGCGCCAGTGACCGGTCGTCGCGGCAGGCCTGAGCCCAGCCCTTGTCGGCCAGCGCGACCGCGTACGGCATGGTCGCGTTCGTGAGCGCGTAGGTGCTGGTGTTCGGCACCGCGCCGGGCATGTTCGCCACGCAGTAGAAGATCGAGTCGTGGACCTCGTAGGTCGGGTCCGCGTGCGTCGTGGCGTGCGTGTCCTCGAAGCAGCCGCCCTGGTCCACGGCGATGTCGACGAGCACCGAACCGGGCTTCATCCGCGACACCAGGTCGTTCGACACCAGCTTCGGCGCGGCGGCGCCCGGGATCAGCACCGCGCCGATCACCATGTCGGCCTCCATCACCTGCTGCTCGATCGCCAGCTTGCTCGACGCCAGCCCGTGGACCCGGTTGTTGTAGCGCCAGAACGACATCCGCAGCTTGTCCAGGTCGGTGTCCAGCAGCGTGACGTCCGCGCCCATGCCCAGCGCGATGTTCGCCGCGTTCTGCCCGGACACGCCCGCGCCGATGATCACGACCTTCGCGTTCGCGACGCCGCCCACGCCGCCCATCAGCACGCCGCGACCGCCCTGCGCCTTCATCAGCGAGTACGCACCCACCTGCGGCGCCAGGCAGCCGGCCACCTCCGACATCGGGTACAGCAGAGGCAGCCCACCCGAGGGCAGCTGCACCGTCTCGTAGGCGATGCCGGTGACACCGCGCCGCAGCAGCTCCTCGGTCAGCGGCTTGTCCGCCGCCAGGTGCAGGTAGGTGAACAGCGTCAGGCCCTCCCGCATCCGGCCGTACTCCTCCGCGACCGGCTCCTTGACCTTGAGCACCATGTCGACGCCGCCGTCAGTGCCCCACGCCTCCTCGGCCGTGGCGACGACCTTCGCCCCCGCGCCGGCGTACTCCTCGTCGAGGATCTGGGACCCGACACCGGCGCCGGTCTCGATGACGACCTCGTGACCGTGCGCCACGAGCTCGTTCACGCCGATCGGCGTGATCGCGACCCGGTACTCGTGGTTCTTGACTTCCTTCGGCACACCAATGCGCATCTCAACACTGCTTTCTTTGGGTTGGGCTAGACCATGACGAGCGAGTCGTGGATCGACTCAGTTCCCCAGCACGATGGGGTGCCACGGCCTGGTCGATGAGCCGGTGGCGTCGTACATGACGTGCTTGATCTGGGTGTACTCGTCGAGTACGTACTGGCTCATGTCTTTGCCGTAGCCGGAGCCCTTGTAGCCCCCGTGGGGCATTTCGCTGATGATCGGAATGTGGTCGTTGATCCACACGGCGCCTGCTTCGATCTCGCGTGTTGCTCGGAGGGCCCGATAGACGTTGCGCGTCCAGGCCGAGCTTGCGAGACCGTACGGGGTGTCGTTGGCGAGCGCGAACGCCTCGTCGTCAGCATCGAAGGGCAGCGCTGCGAGCACCGGTCCGAACACTTCTTCCTGCATGATGTTGGACTTCTGGTCCGCATCGACGATCAGCGTGGGCTCGAAGTAGCTGCCTGCCGCCAAGCCCCCGCCCGGCGCCTTCCCGCCGGTCAGCACCTTGCCGCCGTCCTGGACGGCCTGCTGCACCTTCCGCGTGACGCGGTCACGGTGCTCCATGCTGATCAGCGGCCCTTGGTCCGTCGAAAGGTCGTCAGTGGGCCCGAGCTTCATGCTGCTCATCAGGTCAGCCACGCCAGCTACGAAATCGGCGTAGAGGGGTCGCTGGATGTAGGCGCGAGTCGCGGCGGTGCAGTCCTGGCCGGAGTTGATGAGGGCGGCGGCGACAGCACCATGAATGGCAGCGTCGAGGTCCGCGTCGTCGAATACGACGAAAGGCGCTTTGCCGCCGAGCTCGAGGTGCACTCGCTTCACGGTCTGGGCAGCAGTCGCGGCAATGCTCTTGCCAACGGCGGTGGAACCGGTGAACGAAACCATCCGGACGTCGGGGTGTCCGACGAGGTACTCACCGACGTCTCGGCCGGTGCCTGTCACGACGTTCAGCACCCCAGACGGCAGTCCTGCCTCTGCCGCGGCGTCAGCCAGCATGAGCGTCGTGAGTGGGGTGAGCTCTGATGGCTTCAGCACGATCGTGTTGCCCGCAGCGATCGCTGGCAACACCTTCCAGACTGCCATCTGGAACGGGTAGTTCCAGGGTGCGATCGAGCCGATTACGCCGATCGCCTCGCGGCGGATCGAGCTGGTGTGGTCGGGGCTGTACTCCCCCGTTGCCTTGCCCTCCAGCGTGCGGGCTGCGCCTGCGAAGAAGTTGACGTTGTCGATGGACCCGGGAACGTCGAACTCCTGGACGAGGCGAATCGGCTTTCCAGCATTCGCACTCTCAGCCTTCATGAGCTCTTCAGCACGCTCGTCCAGGACGGCAGAAAGCCGGAGCAGGATCGCCGAACGTTCGGCTGGGGTCGTCCGCGACCAGCCTGGGAACGACCTGCGTGCGGCAGCCACGGCATGGTCGACGTCTTCGACGGATGCCAACCGAATTGTCTCGATCGTGCGACCGGTCGAGGGATCCAGGATGGGCATGTCGTTCCCGGAGCTGCCTTCGCGGCGCTCACCGTCGATGAACTGGTGCACTTCGGACTCCTTGGACTGTAGTTCAGAGAGTGGTCACCTTGACCAGGGAGCCGGCGATCTGATCCCCGGCGTGGGCTCGGCCTAGAGGAGGCTCCATGCCTCCGTGAGCACGCCTCGGAGGATCGACTCGATCTCGTCGAACTCGGGCTGGCCGATGATCAGAGGCGGCGCGAGCTGGATGACCGGGTCCCCTCGGTCGTCTGCGCGGCAGTAGAGGCCGGCTTCGAACAGTGCGCGGGACATGAATCCGCGCAAGAGCCGCTCGGACTCGTCCGCGTCGAAGGTGAGCTTGGTGCTCTTGTCCTTCACGAGTTCGATTCCGTAGAAGTAGCCGTCACCGCGCACGTCGCCGACGATGGGCAGGTCGTGCAGCCGCTCGAGCGTCGCACGGAAGGCGCCCTCGTTCTTCAGGACGTGCTCGTTCAGACCTTCGCGTTCGATGATGTCGAGGTTCGCCATGGCTACTGCCGAGGAGACCGGGTGCCCGCCGAAGGTGTAACCGTGCGGGAAGTAGTTGGTCCCTGTGGTGAACGGCTCCGCGATTCGCTCGCTGACAAGACATGCGCCCAGTGGCGCGTACCCGCTCGTAAGCCCCTTGGCGCAGGTGATCATGTCGGGCTGGAAGCCGAACTTGTCTGCCGCGAACATCGTGCCGAGCCGACCGAAGGCGCAGATGACCTCGTCGGAGACCAGGAGGACGTCGTGGCGGTCGCAGATCTCACGAACGCGCGCGAAGTAGCCGGGCGGGGGCGGGAAGCACCCTCCGGAATTCTGCACCGGCTCCAGGAAGACGCAGGCGACCGTGTCCGGCCCCTCCATCTCGATGGCGAGCTCAATCTGGTCGGCAGCCCAACGCCCGAAGGCTTCGGGGTCGTCGCCGTGCTCCGGCGCCCGGTAGAAGTTCGTGTTGGGGACCTTGAGCGCTCCAGGAACGAGCGGTTCGAAGTCCTTCTTGGCGTCGGGGATCCCCGTGATCGAGAGAGCGCCCTGCGTGGTTCCGTGATAGGCGACAGCTCGGCTGATCACCTTCGTCTTGAGCGGCTTGCCGACGAGCTTGAAGTACTGCTTGGCAAGCTTCCATGCCGTCTCAACCGCTTCGCCACCGCCGGAGGTAAAGAAGACCCGGTTGAGGTCGCCCGGTGCGTACTCGGCGAGGCGGTCCGCAAGCTCGATCGCCCTCGGGTGAGCGTAGGACCACAGGGGGAAGTAGGCGAGTTCCGTCGACTGCTTGTGGGCTGCGTCTGCGAGCTCGACCCGGCCGTGACCGACCTGGACTACGAACAGTCCGGCAAGACCATCAAGGTAGGTCCGACCGTTGGCGTCGGTGATCCGTGCGCCTTCGCCCCGAACGATCGTCGGGACCGGGTTGTCCGCGTACGAGGACAGGCGCGTGAAGTGCATCCAGAGGTGCTCGTAGGCCGTTGCGCTCAGCTGAGCGGCGTCGTGCTCGACACCGGCTCCCCAGAGCGTGGGAGTTGTGGTCATGTTTTCCTCGAATCCGGTAGTGGACGAGTGGTTATGCGCAACTGGCGACGTCGCGCACGACCTGGAAGGTCGCGAGCGTCGGATCGGATGCGTATGCGATGCGGACGCCGTTGGTCTGGGCGGTGTGGAGCGCGTCCAGCACCTCCCTGCTGATTACCTCGCCCGGAACTACGACAGGCACACCGGGCGGGTACGGGCAGATCACTTCGGCAGCAATGCGATTCAGCACGGACTCGGCCGGGACGGTCTCGTGCGGCGCGAAGAACGCCTCGCGGGGCGTCATGGCAGCGACGGGGATCCGCGACCGCCAGCTGCCCGCGACGGTGATGTCTCTGGGCGGCGCGGCGTCGAGCTTCTCGGCGATCCGGATGAGTTCGGTGCAGAGTCGGTCCACCGTCGACTCGTCGTCGGCGATCGTGATGATTGGGATGATCGCATCGCGATCGGCCATCTCGAGTGGCAGGCCGGCGGCGATCATCTCCTTTTCGATCTCGTTGCCGGACAGTCCGGTTCCGGCCAGAAGGATGACCAGCTTGGCTGGGTCAAACCGTCCAGGACCGAAGTCGGAGGGCTCGACAATCACCGCGTCCTTAAACGGCGCCGCGGCACGCAGCCGGGTGCGCGCGCCAGCGACGACGCCCAGGAGGTCGTCGAGCAGACGCGTGCAAAGTTCTGAACCGAGGAGCACTCGACCCGCGTCGGTACTCGCGAGAATGGACCCCGCTGCGCTGGTGGTCGCTGATGCGTCGAACGCGCGCTCTAGCCGATCAGGGTCCAGTCGCTCGGTCTTGGCCACGATGATCGAGCCCTGGCTGTAGACGGGGAGCGTCTTGTGACCGCTGATCACGAAGGCGTCAGCACCAGCAGCGATGGCGTGCTTCGGATAGGCCGGGTGGGAGCCGAAGTGCGCGCCCCACGCCTGGTCCACCAGCACCGGCATGTCAGCCTGGTGAGCGAGCTCGACAGCGGCTGGCAGGTCAGAGAGCGAGCCCACGTAGCTGGACTCGGTCAGGAACACGCCGACAGCGTCGGGGTTCGCCTCGATCGCCGCCGCCAACTCGTGCATGTCAACGCCTGCGGGCAGACCAGTAGCCTCGTCAACCGCGGCAGGGACCCACACCGGAACAAGGCCGGCGAGGATCAGACCCAGCAAGGTGCTCCGATGCGCTGTGCGCGAGACGATCACGCGGTCTCCGTGCTGTCCCACGGCCAGCGCGAGGGTCTGGTTGCCATGGGTCGAGCCCCCGGTCGAGTATCGGCACCAGTCCGCTCCGAACTGCGCCGCTGCCTCGGCCTCGGACTGCGCCAGGAAGGCATACGCGTCCTTGAAGGGAGCAATGCCCCCCAGTAGAGGGACGTCGCCCGCATTGACGCGACCCATGTCGACCCAAATTCTGCCCGAGCGCTGTTTGTGTCCCGGAATGGTGAAGGGCGACCCGGGCGCGTCTACGAAGCGAACCCAGGCGTCGAGGACGGGAGAATGCAGATCAGACGCCGGCATGCTGCTCGTCTCGCGCGGCACTGAGGCAACTTCGTCCTCCGTGCGGCCTACGGCAGTCAGGTTTTCGCTCACGGATTCCCCTTTGGGACTCGAAACTCTTGGTCGCTCGCCGCCTTGAGGCCTGTGCGTGCGCGGCGCTCGGGCTCGCATATAGCCATGGCGGCGCCAATCATCATACGTATGACACCTGATCATTGCAATGCCCTTCCGCGACCATCTAACGGTCGCACTGCTCATCCCCGCGCCTGCGCCAACGGCGGCATTCATCTGCTGCATGGGCCGCTGCTCGAGCGGATCCCCGGCGGGGCGAAGCGCCACCTGTCCGCCGCGTAGGCCAAACGCTGCTCGCTCAGTCGGCAGGACTTGATGCCGGATTGCTACTGAGCTGGTCGCAGATCTGTAGCGAATCCATGCCCAGAAGAAGGCCGCGAACACGAAACTCACCGAGGTCGTGAAGGAGACGGGACAAGCCTGCTGGATCAGCACGACATCGGGCCCACCCGCGCCGCGGCTGGCGGTCGAGGTCGGCGACCTCACCCGGTTCCCGAACAAGGCGCACCTCGCGGCCTGGCACCGCACCACGCGTTGCCTCCTCCTGCGACCAGGTCCGGCACCGGCCGTCCCGCAGAGGCAACCGCCAAATCAACTCGGTCCTGCGCACCATGGCCCGCTACAGCTACGCCGTCCCACCGAGGGCCGGGCACACTACGACCGCAAGAAGGCCGACGGAAAGGCGCACATGGAAGTCACGGGCGGGTGCCGCTCCGCCCGCATTTCGTTCCTTTGCCAGCAACAGCGGGTCATCTACGTGAACCCCGTCATACGAGTAGGCAGCCGCTGTCTCGCGCACGAGCTTGGGGAGTGCGTCAAGGGTACGGATCACGGTGCTGCGGGAGATCGCGCAAGAAGACGCGACACATGCCGTGGCCAGGGAGTTCGGCCGCCTCGATGCCTTCGCTCGGAGGTGACACTGACGTTCGAGCCGGGTCGCTCTCGGTGGCTCGGCAGCTGGACGTCGATCGCGTCCAGCTGCCGACGACCGATTCTCTGGCGCGGAACTGCCGCGCTCGTGCCCGGGTCACCCGGCGCGGTCCTAGGGTGTGCGTAACGTCGGCCTGCTAGCTTTCAGTACTCCGTTGCAATTGTGTGGCCGTCGACCGCAATCGACTGCCCAGAGATTATGCGAGCCTGGGGGCTGCAGAGGTACGCAATGACGCTGGCGACCTCGTCGACACTCACCCACCTCTGCATTGAGTTCTGATTGCGCACTGCCGCCGAAATTTCCTCGACGGAAATCCCCCGCGACTGAGCGTTCATCGCGAAAACGCGTTCCATCCGAGGGGAATCGACATTGCCCGGACAAATCGCGTTGACGTTGATGTTGTGTTTACCGAGCTCACGTGCCAAGACCTCAGTCAAGCCAATGACTCCGTACTTGGCCGTGCTATACGGAGAGCGCCACGCGAACGGAAACAGCCCGGCAACCGACGACAGGTTGATCACCGTACCCCCTCCCGCTTCCTTCAAGAGGGGAACCGCCGACCGCGCGCAGTAGAAGGCGCCGTCGAGATTGACGCCAATCGTAGCGCGCCACTCATCGTCGCTTACCGACTCGACAGGCCTCGCCGGACCGGACGTCCCTGCGTTGTTAACAAGTACGTCGAGGCCGCCTAGACGACGCTGCACCTCCTGGAACATATAGTCAACTGACTCAGAGTTGGAGACGTCGGCCCGGATGGCCATGACGCCAGTCCCGGGGTCGATTCTTGCGATCGCTTCCGCATCGATGTCGCAGACAAGTACCTGCGCACCCTCGGCTACAAACTGCCGCGCAATCGCCCATCCGATGCCGGACGCACCGGCGGTGATCAGGACTCGCTTCTCACTCAGTCCAAGATCCATTCGATCTACCTCTCTTATAGGGCTTTTTCTCTGACTAATGCAGGGCCGTGCCTTGAACACCCGGTGGCGCAGCAGGTTGAATCCCCGACTTGGCGGCCCAACCCGGAACTGTCAGCTTCTCCGACCGCTTCGAAATGCCGGGGTCCGGTCATTAGGGGAAGCGCTAACCAGCACTAGGGCTCGCCGCATTCCACTCGCGGGTCACCGCGGGCCGGCCGCTGGACGTCGGCGCGGCTCAATCACTAACCTGGCGCAATCGGGACACATCATCCCTTGAGCGTCTTGGAACCTCAGATTCCAGAATGTCTCCCAAGTCAACGCCGATCGGCCACACATAGTAGTGATCGTGCCGAGTGCCTTTGCGTGCACTTCTGAATTGGGACGAGGAGAATCGTCGACGCTCGTCCGCGGCGGAGTACTAAACGCTGCCGTCGCAAAGATCTTTTGAGGCCTAGGCACCGAAACCTTCTACTCCTTAGAGATTGCCCCTTGCTCTGTCTTCTCTCGACTGCTTCTTGGGTCGCGCATCGAACCCACTGAGCGGCTAACAACCCCACGGCGCCGGAGCCGTGACCGGCGCGGCCCAGCATCGCGTCTGTTGCCCAGGGTGAAAGCCCAAGCCGGTCGCCCTCCGGGGACGCCCAGCAAACGCCGACCGCCGAGCGCCTACTCGATCGCGAACTGGTTCCTTAAGCACCTCACTGCCGCGCAAGGCACAACGGGTCGTGACGACGTTTCACCGTTAACACCGATCAGAGAACCTTTGACAGAAACGAACGCGTCCGTTCGTGCTCCGGAGCTTGCAGGACGCTTGACGGGGGGCCGGACTCAACGATGACGCCCCCATCCATGAAGACAACGGTGTCCGCAACTTCACGAGCGAAGCCGATCTCATGCGTGACGACGACCATCGTCAGTCCCGACTTTGCCATCTCACGCATCACATCGAGTACCTCGCCGACGAGTTCCGGATCAAGGGCTGAGGTGGGCTCGTCGAACAGCATCAACGCAGGCTCCATACAGAGTGCGCGGGCAATGGCTACTCGCTGCTGTTGCCCTCCCGACAACTGACCAGGATACGCATCGAGCTTTTCCTCGAGACCCATTCGGGAAATCAGAGCGACGGCACGCTCAATCGCGACCTTTCGACGCTCCTTCTTCGCCCGAATCGGCCCCTCGATCACATTCTCCAAGATCGTCATGTGGGGGAACAGATTGAATTGCTGAAATACCATCCCGATAGATTGCCTCTGGCGACAGATTGCGCGCTCTGGCAGCTCGTGGAGACGGCCGTGCTTCAGTTGATAACCCATTGGCTCGCCGTTCACTAGCAACTCGCCAGCGTCGACGCGCTCAAGATGATTCATGCATCGAAGCAAAGTCGACTTGCCGGATCCCGAGGGGCCGAGGATACAAACTACTTCCCCAGGCGACACTGTCAGGTCAATCCCACGCAGGACATGGAGCGACCCGTAGTACTTCTCCACTCCACGCGCCTCAATGATGCTCCTAGCGAGGGCCACGTCTATCCTCTCGTCGCTGTCTTCGTCTTAACCTTCGAGGCAGCGAAGCCTCGTCCAAATCGTCGCTCGAGGAAGTACTGCCCGATCATCAGCAATGTGGTTAGTGCGATGTACCAAATCGAGGCGACAAACAGCAGTTCCATCACTTTGAGATTCGTCTGATACACCCGGGTTGCGGAGCTCAGAAGTTCGGAATAGGAAACGATGTATGCGAGCGATGTGAACTTGAGCATTCCGATAGCCTCATTGCCAGTGGGAGGAATGATGACTCGGAGTGCCTGCGGTAGAACCACTCTCCGCATCGTCATGGCGCCTGTCATTCCAACCGCTTGGGCTGCCTCACGCTGGCCGTTGCCCACCGAGATGAGACCCCCACGCACGATCTCCGACATGTAGGCGCCCTCGGCAATTCCGAGCCCGAGGACCGCAGCAACCCATGGCGTGATGAACTCGTTCGTCTGGACTGAGAACACCCCCGGGATTGAGATCGTCTGGAAGATGATGCCCAGGTTGAACCAAATCAGCAGTTGGACGAGGACGGGGACGGCACGGAACAACCATCTGTAAAGCCCCGCCACTGTACGAAGAAACAGGTTCGACGACTGGCCCATAATCGCAAAAACCGTGCCGAGCGCCACCCCGACGGCCATGCATACCACCGTGAGCTTGATCGTATTGACCACGCCGGTGACGATCAGTGGGTCGAAGATGTATTCAGGGATCAGCCCGTAATCAATGTCAGCTTTTGCGAAGGCGGACACAAGGAGGGCGATAACCGCAATCAGGACGGCCAGCGAGACCCATTGTCCATACTTGCGGGTCGGAACGATCTTCGACGCATCACTTCGCGCATAGCCGCCGGAGGGCGTTGAGTTCATGTTACGCAGACCTACTTCAATTTGGGGTCGGGTCAACTTCGCTGGTGTCGATGGCGAGCTCGTCCATCTGCCACTTGGCGAGTACATCCGCATACGTGCCGGACTCGATCGCGCCGTTAAAGCCCTCGGCGAGGGTCTCGCCAAGAGCGGGATCGTCTGGCGCGGCAACAAGTCCGAACAGGCCGGGCTCAATGTCGGGCAGCACCATCTCGAACGCGCCATCAGAGGTCTTGACGTAGTAGGACGCCCCGATGGCCGAGGCAAGAAGACCGTCGGCACGCTGCTGCCGAATTTGCAGAAGCCCGGACGTGTCGGACTCGAGCGAGAGAATTTCAAGCGGTGCGTCGCCGCTGCAGGTCTCTGCCGTATCCGTGAGGAAAGTCTCCTGGGAAGTCGCGGTCACCACGGCGATCGTGTGGCCGCAAAGATCGTCGACGTCGTCGATGCCCTCGGGGTTCCCAGTTGGCACCACCAGCGCCGATCCCCCCTCGAGGTAGGTCACCGGGTCATACAAGTCAACACGCTCCTGGGTCACGGCAGCTCCAGCCATCAACACATCGAAGCGCCCGGACTCAAGCCCCGGGTAGAGCGCAGCATAGGGAGCATCGACCCATCGAATCGGCACGCCAAGTTCGGCCGAAAGCACGCCAGTTAGATCCGGCTCGTAGCCGATTAGATTGCCCTTCTTGTCCTCGAACTCGTAGGGCGGGTATCCGACGGTTGTGCCCAGACGGATTTCACCCGCATCCCGAATCGCCGCGGGAAGTTTGTCGTACAGAGGTGCCTCCGGATTGAGGTCTCCTCGTAGGTACCCGCTCTCGCTCGACACCCCGATCGTTGCGGTTGGCGTGGACGGCGCCTCAGAGGCGTCCGTAGTCCCTGATCCCTGGCCGCACCCCGCCATCGCCACGACGCAGCTGGCGACGAGCGCGCCCAGCAGATGCCTATTCCTCGATTCATTCATGCTACGAGCTCTCCTTATTGGGTCGAAGCGATCCCGAGCTGCCTTTCCATACCGCATGCAGGTACGTCGGTCATGATACGTATGATCTTCATTCTGTGTCTAGGCCCACACTCGAAAGTTCCGTGCGCGGTCGGCCCCCGACCCGGCCAACCCGGAGCTGCGGGCCGCGATCGTTCGTTCCCGCAGGACGCTCTAGATGCCGCGCGAGCCCGATACCAGGCAGCTCAGCCGGGTCTGCTCGACAGGTTCCCTCCATGGGCTAACGACAATTCGATGCAGCAGCATGATGGCGAGCGCCAGTGCAAGCGGGGCTCGGCGCCTGCCTCTGGAGTGGTGACCGAAGACGCACATTGCGTAGGCCTTGGATGCTTCGCACCGACCGACGCGGTGCGTTTCAACGTGGCGCAAACGGCGAACGAACGACCCGAGCACTCCGTAACTCGTCCGGCAGCCGGCAAGTCGACTTCCTCTGACCCGAAATGCCGATGTGCGCGGCCCACGGGCAGTTCGCTCGTCCAAGCAACCGTCCGGAACGCTGCACGGGCGATCGAGGGAGTTCCTACGTTGACTACGAAGCGCCGCCGTCGAATGCGAGAATGACCGATGGTCGAAGGTGGCCAATCATCGATTCGGACGGGCCCTCGTCGCGTACCCACGGCGGGACCCGTCCGAAGTTTCACTCAGTCCTAACCCTGACTGGTCACGTCGTCACGCAACCGGATTGCGCGGCCAGCGTGGGTCGGAGGTTCAACCACATAGGTTCGCAAGCAGTCCGCGATGGCTGGCGGGAAGGGAGACGATGACGTACCCGTTACGTGGACACCCAAGACTTCCTCTGTGGCCCGCAGCGTGCCGTCGACCCAAAGCTCGTGCCAGATGTGAGCAGCTTTCGCTGTGCACCCGATGATCCACGATCGCACTTCCAGGTCGCTCCGAGTGCGTACCTCAGCGAGCAGTCGAACATGCAGTTCTACGGTGTAGAAGGAGGACCCGGAACCCGACCGGTACTCCTCACCCATCCCGACAGCATCCAGGATGGCGTCAGTCGCGTTACTCATCGCCAGGACGTAGTAGGGCTCGGAAAGGTGTCCGTTGTAGTCGACCCAAGCGTCGAGAACGGGCTCACGTCGGATGAACAGCGACGAGTCGCTCATCGACCCACCGCTCGACGCACCGCGATAATCCGCTTATCGCGTTCTTCGACTAGGTCGTCGATGCTGCGGCCTGCGGCCTCATCTTCGGCGCCTCGCACCAGAATGGCGCGCAGTTCGGCGCTGAGTTCGGGCGCCGCCATCCTTGTGTAGGGAGCCTGGAGCGTTGCAGCGAACGAATCTAGGTACTGCGCCATGCCACCCTGGCCACCCGCTAGGTGAATGGTCATCACCGGCCCGAAGATCGGCCAGCGGAGCCCAGGGCCGTCAGTGATCGCAAGATCAACTTGTTCGACGGTCGCCTCCCCCTCAGCCACCATGTGCAATGCCTCTCGCCAGATGGCCTCCTGCAGGCGATTGGCGACGAATCCGTAGACCTCGCGCTGCATTGTGATGACCGACTTGCCGACGTGTCGATAGAACTCGGATGCCCACGCCACGGCGTCCTCATCAGTGCGAGCGCCGCCAACGACCTCTACTAGCGGGATCAAGTAGACCGGGTTGAAGGGATGTCCGACCACCGTGCGCTCAGGTCGGGTGCACTCGGTCTGCATATCAGTCATCGGATACCCCGAGGTAGAGGATGAGATGACAACGTGATCCGGAGTGGCTGAATCAATGTCACTGAGTAGAGTGCGCTTCAGACTCAAGACTTCCGGAGCGCTCTCCTGAACGAAGTCAGCCTGCGCACAGGCCTCGTGGAGGTCGGGCTCGAAGAACAGGTTGTCCCGACTTGCACTGTCTGCCATTCCAAGTTCTCGCAGGGCGGGCCAAGCTGAGTCGACGAAGTGGCGAAGGCTTGCTTCCGCACGGTGGCCAGGGTCCCAAGCGACAACGCGGTAGCCACGAGCCAAGAAGTGCGCTACCCAACCGCCGCCAATGACGCCTGTGCCAACGCACGCGATTGTCCGAACCTCAGTCGGATCTACGCGCTTGTTCGCTGACTTCAAGACCGCGCCTTCAGCCGCAGAATCTCGCGGGCCTCGTCCGGCGTGGCCATCTTCGCGCCCATCCCTTCAATGACCACTCGTGCCTGCTCGACGAGCTGAGCATTCGTCGCCTTGACACCCCTACGCAGGTACAGGTTGTCTTCGAGGCCGACCCGCACGTGTCCACCCAGCAGGATCGATTGCGCGACCCACGGAATCTGCATGGCACCCAGGGCGAACGATGCCCAGACGGCCCCCTCCGGGAGCTGATTGACCATGGCAAGGAGTGTCAGCGCGTCGGCCGGGGAACCGTACGGCACGCCCATGCAGAGTTGAAACATAGCCGGCTCATCGATCAATCCTTCCTCGACAAGCTTCTTCGCGAAGACGAGGTGACCGGGCTCGAAGATCTCCATCTCGGGACGCACTCCCAGTTCCTGGATACGCTTCGCGCCCTCGCGAAGCATGTCGGGAGTGCTGATGTACACGTAACTACCGTCGCCGAAGTTGAGGCTGCCGGTGTCGAGCGTGCAAATGTCGGGAAGCAGTTCCTCAACATGCGCCAGTCGCTCGATCGCGTTGACCATGTCCGTACCGTCGACTGTCTCCGTGGGGTTCTGTGGGTCCAGATAGAGGTCGCCCCCCATGCCCCCAGTCGTGTTGATGATGACGTCCACGTCCGATGCTCGGATTCGCTCGACGACCTCGCGGTAGAGCTTTACGTCTCGGGAGCCCTTGCCGGTCTCAGGATCGCGAACGTGAACGTGAACGATCGCTGCACCTGCCCGAGCCGCCGAGATGCCTGCCTCTGCGATCTCCTCGGGCGTGACGGGTACAAGTTCGGAGCGGCTCACGCTGTCACCTGCTCCGGTGAGAGCGCAGGTGACGATCACATTCCGATTCATTCCAACTCCTTTTGGCACCTAGCTGGCAAGTTTGGGCGTTCCCGACGAACTGAAGGCGCCGGCAACAGTTCGTGACGTCTGGAAACATCATACATATACATGATTGTGGGTCAACGGGTATGTCGCGAAGTTTGCTCGCGCTTCCCGAGGCCCTGCACACTTCGTCGCAGCTCAGCGTCGTCGGGGGTGGGCTCTCGCTCGCCGTCCGGGCGAACGCACCCTGCATTGAGCCACGTCGACAAGAAGGCGTGACACCGAATCGCTGGCCTGGGCAGGACATCGCGTCGATGTGCTGCTGCGGATCTACGTCAACTGCGTCGAGGGAGATGACCCTATTGCCCTCGCCCGCATCGGCCTCGCCCTGCACAAACGCCGCTACGTGAGAGCGGACCAGAAATCATCGCATGTATGATGTTGTGCGCGACGTGCCCGTCGTGGACGCCCCAGCACGAGCCGCTGGTCGCGCCGCTAACCATGACTGCTGATAGGTGTGGACGATGACTGATGGTCGAGGGAACTACGAGCTCATCCAGCAGGATGAAGCGGTTCAATTCACATCCGACCTCATCAGACTCGACACCTCGAACTATGGGGCAGGCGAGGCAAACGAACGTCCGGCCGCGGAGTTCGTTGCGGAGAAACTGTCCGACGCCGGCATCGACGCCACGATCCTGGAAGCTGCGCCGGGCCGGTCCAACGTCATCGCACGCATCACTGGCACTGATTCCTCGCTCCCGGCGATGCTGGTGCACGGCCATCTCGATGTGGTGCCTGCGCAGGCGGAGAACTGGAGCGTTCACCCGTTCTCCGGCGAGGTGTCGGACGGTGTCGTTTGGGGACGAGGCGCCGTCGACATGAAGGACATGGACGCGATGGTCCTGGCTGTGGTGAGGGCATGGGCCCGCGAAGGCCGTCGGCCCGTCCGCGACATGGTGCTGGCGTTCACTGCGGACGAGGAAGACACCATGGATTTCGGTTCGACCTGGCTGGTCGACAAGCATCGCGATCTCTTTGCTGACTGCACGGAAGGCATCAGCGAGATCGGGGCTCACCGGGTGAACGTTGCCCCAGGGAAGCACATCTATCCGGTCGGTGCAGGCGAGCGTGGGCTGGGGTGGATCCGACTCGAGGCGCGGGGACGCGAGGGCCACGGTGCACTCCAGCACGGTGACAACGCCGTCGGTCGCCTGGCTGCGGCCGTGGCTCGCATCGATGCCTATGAATGGCCGCTGCGCATTTCGCCGACGGTGCGCGCCTCGATCGAAGCGCTCGCCGAGTTGATGGAAGCGGACATCGACCCGGACGATCCGGCCCTCAACCCTGAGATCCTCGAAGCAACTTTGGGGGCATCGGCCAGCATTGTGAGCAGTGGACTTCGCAACAGCGCGAATCCCACCATGCTGAGCGCCGGCTTTCAGACGAACATCATCCCGGGAGTCGCGGTTGGGTTTGTCGACGGTCGCTTCCTGCCGGGGCAGGAAGCTGAGTTCCAAGCGACGATGGACGAGCTCGTGGGCCCAGAGGTGAAGTGGGAGTTCACCGTGCATCAGCCGGCTCTCGAGGCTCCGGTCGAGGGGACGACGTTCGCCGCGATGCGCGATGCCTTGCTGGCTGAAGACAGCGAGGCGCTTGTCGTTCCCAACCTGATCGCTGGCGGAACGGACTCGAAGCAGTTCAGTCGTCTCGGAATCGCCAACTATGGTTTCGCTCCGCTGGGGCTACCTGATGGCTACGGCTTCGAGCAGATGTTCCATGGCATCGACGAGCGCGTACCAGTTGATGGCCTCCACTTTGGAGTTCGGGTGCTCGACAGGTTCCTGTCATCCGTTCGCTAGGAAGCATCCCTGCGGACGCAGCGACTGCCCCGGCTTGAACTGTGACCGGGGCAGTCGGTCGTCAAGCCGATGTGCTGGCCGCCTGCGCGCAGGCGTCGAACACCGAGGCGCTGGAGCCTGAACGAGTGCTCTCCTCGCGGTGGCCACGACCTGGACGCGGACCGGAGTCTACGGCGCCGATGTGTACCCTACGGTCGCCCGATCCAGGTCGTCGGGGCCGTCACTGTGGCTCAGTATCCAGTCCGCTCGGACCACCTCCAAGGTGGCGAAGCCCCGATTCTTAGCGACGAGCGCAACGACCCCGCCCGGCGTACTACTGGGCGGGGTCTTGTGCGCTGATCCGGGATTGGCGCCCGTACTACTTGACCGTGAGACCCCAAGGCACCGAGGCGAACCGCTCATGTCCCGTCTCGGTGACGACGAACGACTCCGAGAGCTCGTAACCCCAGCCGTCCATCCACATGCCGAGGATCATGTGGAACGTCATGTTGGGGACCAGGGCGGTCTTGTCCCCCGGCCGGAGGCTGATCGTGCGCTCGCCCCAGTCGGGAGGGTAGCCCACACCGATCGAGTAGCCGATGCGGGTTGCTTTGGTCAGTCCGTAGCGGGAGATTACGTCTCGCCAAGCGCGCTCGACGTCTTCGGCGAGTACGCCCGGACGAACAGCGGCCAACGCCGCCTCCATCCCTTCGCTGACGATGTCGGCCGTCGAGACGAGCCTTTCGGGCGGCTGGCCGAGGAAGATGGTACGCGCGAGTGGCGAGTGGTAGCGCTCGTAGCATGCCCCAAGTTCAAGCACGGTGGCCTCACCCTGCTTGAACGGCTTGTCCGACCAGGTCAGATGGGGAATGCCGGTGCCCGGCCCAGTGGGAATCATCGGAACGATCGCGGTGAAGTCTCCGCCGGCGTCGGGCAGTCCGCGGACGGCGGTGGCGTAGATCTCGGCGACGGCGTCGCACTGCCGCACGCCAGGCTCAATGAAGTCGAGTGCCGTCGTCATCACATTCGTCATGATCTTGCCGGCGGTTCGCATCTTGGCGATCTCAAGATCCGACTTGACGGAGCGAACCCAGTTCACGAGTTCCTGGGCGCTCACGATCGTGGCGCCGGGCAAGCCGTTTTCGAGTGACTTGTGCGCGCGGACCGTGTAGTACGCCGTGTCCATCTCGACAGCCACGGTGCCGCGACCGAGGTCCTTCTCCATCATGTCGGCTGCGATCCAGTCCATCGGATGGCAGTCGGGCTGATGGACATACCTCTCGGGAAAGGCCCGTACCTGACTCTCGCTGAGCCTTGTGGTCATGACCGCACCAGATGCATCGACCTCGCGCGTGTAGAACACAAGGTCACCGGCGGCGGGGATGATAAGTACCTGCGGTGTGTAGAAGGACCATGCGTTGTACCCGGTCAGGTAATTGATGTTGGCTGGATCGCCGACGACCAGTACATCGAAACCCGACTCGGCCATTGCCGTTCGGGTCTTTGCGAGCCGAGCGTCATACTCTGACGCATCGAAGTTCGGCTCAAACACGACATTCCCCTCCTTGAGTGCTTGGGCCTGCTGGGGCGCTGCCACGGCTCGGCCATAGACATGATCGGTTGACTGGGAAAGAACATACATCTGATTTATTCTCATCGATACTGCGGTCACGATCGTTCTCGCATGTATGAGGGGTGCGGTATGCCGGCGTCCTCGCTCGAAGCGTCCTGCTAGTGGGACAAGGACGTCGTCGAGCTCTCTGGCCATGGCCAGAGTTGCGCTTCTGCTTCGCCGCGAATCGTCTGGGACCGTCGAAGGATTGACCTCGCCGTCCGCTCGAGTGCGCAGGCGGTACTGCACCCGCCCAGATACGACACCTGCGCCCGAAGCAGCCGAAGGCGTTCGTGTGAAACAAACTGCGGGTGAGCCCTTTCCAGGTCGGCGAGGGTCCTCACCGCCCTCTCGATCCGCCGCTGAACGCAGCCGGGCAACGGGCCTGACGTCACGCGGTGCCGCACGCGCTCAGTGCTGAATCGAGGATCTGCAGACCTTCGCGAGCCTCGTCCTCGGTGACAGTGAGCGGCGGAACCGTGTGGATGCGGTTGAAGTTGACGAAGGGCAGGAGACCCCCAGACTGACATGCCTTCGCGATCGCGCCGACCTCCTTGCTTGTGCCGCCGTAGGGCGCAAGGGGCTCGCGCGTGGCGCGGTCCTTCACGAGTTCGATCGCCCAGAACACTCCTGTGCCTCGGACCTCGCCGATCACATCGTGCTTCTCGGCGAGCTCCCGCAGGCCCGGACGAAAAACCTCGTCGCCAAGACGAGCGACGTGTTCGATGATGTGATCATCCTCAAGCGTGCGGATGGTCGCGATGGCCGCAGCGCAGGCGAGCGGGTGCCCGGAGTAGGTAAGGCCGCCGGGGTAGCTGCGGTGTGCGAAGGTCTCGTAGATCTCGGGGCTGATCGCGACGCCACCGAGAGGTACGTATCCCGAGTTGACGCCCTTTGCGAACGTGATCAGGTCCGGCACGACGGGGGAACCATCCGAGGTCGTCGCCTGCTGAACCCCGAACCAAGTTCCGGTTCGACCAAAGCCAGTCATGACTTCATCGATGATCATCACGATGCCATTGCGATCGCACAGCTCCCGGACGCCGGCAAGGTAGCCAGGCGGAGGGACCATGATCCCTGCCGTCCCCGGGATCGCCTCGAGGATGATGGCGGCGATGGTGCTTGGGCCTTCGAGAGCAATCACCTGCTCCAGGTGTGCGAGCGCCCGCTCGCACTCTTCTTGCTCCGTGGTCGCGTTGAACATGCTTCGGTACAGGAAGGGTCCGAAGAAGTGGACAGTGCCCGCCGAGCCGTTGTCGTTCGGCCACCGCCGCGGATCACCGGTGACATTTACAGCCAAGTGGGTGCCACCGTGGTAGGAGCGGTAGGTCGAGAGCACCTTCGTCCTGCCAGTGTGCAGGCGGGCCATCCGAATCGCGTGTTCGTTTGCGTCGGCGCCGCCGTTGGTGAAGAAGACATAGTTCAAGTCGCCAGGGGTGTGCGATGCGATCAGTCTCGCGGCCTCCGAACGCGTTCCATTCGCATACGGGGGCGCGACCGTGCACAGCGTCGCGGCCTGCTCCTGGATTGCGGCTACAACGCGTGGATGCTGATGTCCCAGGTTCGTGTAGACCAGCTGCGAGGTGAAGTCCAGCATTCGGTGCCCGGCGCTGTTCCACACGTACGAGCCCTCGGCCTTGGAAATGACCATCGGATTCAGCTCGGCCTGCGCAGACCAAGAGTGGAAGACGTGCGCGCGGTCAAGCTCGTAAGCGCGGTCTGCGTCGTGGGTGTTGGCGAGATCCGAGTACTGCTGGCTACTGGTCACCCCTAGATCGTGCTGGTCACATTCGATTGATGCAGCGGACAGTACGTCGGCTCTGGCGGCAGGGTTCGACACAGTGTCGGGTCATCGCCCGTCCCCCTTCCATCACCCTCTTCGACATGACCGCAGTTCATGCTGATCGATCAGTCGGCGCTCAGGAAGCTCCCGCGAGCAGCGGACCCTTGGTCGATGCGCTTGCGCAACTTCGGCGGGCGGTGGAAATTCTCGGCTACGACGACGCGACATTCGCAATGCTTGCTGCCGCGCGACGCGAACTCACAGTTTCGATCCCCCTACGCAGGGATGACGGAACGGTCGAGGTCCTTACCGGCCACCGAGTGCAACACAACCTCTCACGCGGGCCAGCGAAGGGCGGCCTGCGGTTCAGTCCCGAAGTCAACCTCGACGAGGTCCGCGCGCTGGCCATGTGGATGACCTGGAAGTGTGCGTTGCTCGACGTCCCGTACGGGGGCGCGAAGGGCGGGGTCACGATCGACCCACGCCTCTACTCCCGCAGCGAGCTCGAGCGCGTCACGCGCCGCTACACCAGCGAGATCTCGCCTCTGATCGGTCCTCAGATCGACATCCCGGCACCAGACATCGGCACTGATGAGGCAACCATGGCGTGGGTCATGGACACCTACTCGGTGAGCCGCGGTCACACCGTCTTGGGCGTCGTGACCGGCAAGCCGCTGCCGCTGGGCGGATCACTCGGCCGACCAAGTGCGACGTCCCGCGGCGTGACCCATGTCGCACTCGCCGCGCTGGAGGAGGTCGAAGTGTCGCCGGCCGCGGCCACGGCTGCCGTTCAGGGCTTCGGAAAGGTCGGGCGGGGCGCGGCTGAGTTCTTGGCCAAAGCGGGAGTTCGGGTAGTGGCGGTCAGCGATCAGTACGGCGCGGTGACCCGACCTGACGGGCTCGACATCGAGGCTCTCGCGCTGCACGTCGATCGCACCGGCAGCGTGGTCGGCTTCGAGGGAAGCAAGGCGATGAACAGCCTGGAAGACCTGCTTCTCCTCGACGTCACGGTCCTCGTGCCCGCCGCTGTCGAAGGCGTTCTCCATGAGGGCAACGCGCACCACGTTCAAGCCCAGATCATCGTCGAAGGCGCCAACGGGCCAACCACAGCGACCGCCGATCGGACCCTCGCGGACCGAGGGACTGTCGTTGTCCCCGACATCCTGGCGAATGCGGGCGGCGTCGTCGTTTCCTACTTCGAGTGGGTGCAAGCGAACCAGGCTTACTGGTGGAGTGTCGACGAGGTCGAGCAACGGCTTGCAGACCGAATGAAGCAAGCCTGGCTTCGAGTGCGAGAACACGCTGCCCATCACCAACTCACTCTCCGTGAGGCTGCAACCTCCTTGGCAGTCAAGACGGTGGCCGAGGCTCACAGAGCACGTGGCCTCTACCCGTGAGGCCCGCCGACCCAGACCTCCTCATCGAAGTTGACGGGCCGGTACTTCGCGTCACCTTCAACCGACCGGACGTGCACAACGCGGCAACGGCACGGATGTACGACGGGATCGTCGCCGCGTGCGAGCGCGTCGACTCCAGCCCCGACATCCGATTGATGGTGCTTCGCGGGGCCGGCGGGAAGTCGTTCGTCGCTGGAACTGACATCAAGGATTTCACTGGTTTCGATGGTCCGCGCGGCGTCGAGTATGAGCGTCGAATCAACACGGTCCTAAGTCGACTCCTAGCCGTCCGGGTTCCCGTCATTGCCACCGTCGAGGGATTCTGTCTCGGCGGAGGACTACTGATCGCATCGTGCGCCGACATCAGGATCGCTGGACCGAACGCTCGGTTCGGTTTCTCCGTCGCCCGAACGCTGGGCAACACTCTGTCGGCCGCTAGCTACGCGCTGATCATCCGTCACTTCGGACACGCTCGGACGATGGACATGGCACTCACAGCGAGGTTGCTCGACGCTCGAGAAGCCGAAGAGTGCGGATACAGCCGTTCGACCTCGGACCCCGCCGCTGAAACGGAAGAACTCGTTCGAATCCTGCTGACCCACGCACCACTCACCCTCGCGGCAGCGAAAGAATTGACTCGACGCCTCCACGCCCAAGTCACCGCAGGCGTCGACGACAGCGACGTGGTCGAGCGGGTCTACGGTTCCAACGACTTTGCGAGCGGCGTCGCCGCGTTCCGTCGCGGTCGACGCGCGACGTGGGAGGGAGCCGGCCAACAGCTTCTCGGACCGGTGCCACGCGAGAGCGGGCGCGGTTTCTAACCTATGCAGCCCTTAGCCCCTGCGGCTCTGGACCCGCCGCGTCGCTGAACTCCGGGACCGACGTGCGATTCGCGGACCGTCGAGACTCTGAACGGCGCGCGCGTGTCACCGAGACGTACGAGTGAAGAGAGACCGCTGCCCAAACGACGTTGGCTGCAGCGCTCGGCCAGGCGCCGTAGGCCGCACTGGCGGCGCCCGCAAGCACGGCTGCACCGAAGTTCAATGCGGCGTACCGGAGCGAGTTGGCGCGCCAACGACCACTGGTCAGCAGAAGGTACGCGCAGAGGGAGCCGACGGTCCCGATCCAACCGGCCGTAGCGGTGACCATTCGACCTCCTCGTTCAAGTCCTGCAGAGGCCAGTCGGCCTCCGCTAGAAAGATGGTGGACCACCGGCGAAGTAAGGACAAGTTCACTTCTGAGCACACGGGATTTAGCATTGCTTACGTGCACATCGACGCCCGACGCCTCCGTTTCCTGCTTGCCGTCGCCCGCCACGGCGGAGTCCTAGCGGCGGCCGACGAACTCGGGGTCACTGCTTCTGCCGTGTCGCAGCAGATAGCGAAGCTTGAGCAAGAGACAGGACTTGCTCTGACGCAACGGATTCCGTCAGGAAGCGTGTTGACGACTGCAGGTCAGACGCTTGCTGAGGCGGCCGAAGACGTGGAGCACGCACTCGCGATCGCGAGAGCCCGACTCAACGAAGAAGACACGGACGTCAGCGGCGTTGTCCGACTTGGAGGTTTCCAGTCTTTCCTTACGACGGTGATCTCCCCTGCGTTGCCGGCCTGGAGGGAGCGCTATCCCTCGGTGAGCATCCAGACGATTGAGGCTGACGAGGTCGCCCTTTCCAAGCAGATGCGCGAAGGATCCTTGGATGCAATGGTGGTCGAACTAGACGCTGGCCAGAGCTATGTCAACCCGCGCGGTACGACCGATGTGCCGCTCTTGGATGAGCCTTGGAAGCTGATCATCCCTGCTGGCACTCTGCTGAACACTGACCCCCTCGCGATCGAACGGCTCCGGCTCCCATGGCTTGGAGTCGACCCTGCGGCAGCTATCAGTTCAGCCGTCCGGCGCGTCCGCGCCGCGCTCAGTAGTGACACATCAACCACGCACACGTACTTCACTTCGCAGAATGCTCTCGCTCTTGTGGCTGCKGGGGAAGGCATGACCCTCATGCCTGCTCTTGCCCTGCAGTCGCTCGCAACCGACGGCATCGAGGCTTTGGACCTTCCCGGACTCGGCATGCGTCGCATCGTTCTGCGCTACCTCACGCAGCGTCGGAATTCGCCCTCGCTCGACGCGCTGATCCAGCTCGTGCGCGAGACGGCGGCTGACTTCTCCTACAACAGGGCCGAGACGAGAACATCGTAAGTCCTGGAGCCGATCACATGACGCGAAAGTACGACGGCCGGCGGTGCGCGCTTGCTGCCTGCGGCACCTGGCCGGTGCCGGGAACCTGTAGCGATGGAGCAGTCCACTACCTCCTCTCGCGGGGCAATTCCGCTCACCTTGGCAACGTCGGCGTCGATCGCCCCGCCCCCGTGGAGGGCCTCGCCGTCTGCGACCGTGGCTTGCGCGTTCCCGGCACCTAACGTGTTCACCCGCGACCGAAGCGCCTAAGTACGGGACGACCAAGAACGCCCGTCCCCAGATTCGCGCCCGCCGCAACGCTCCGTGCGGCGTTGCGCCGGTGAAGCGCAGCTGGTCACCTTCATCGTCAGCGCACGTCACGGGATCGCCGAGGCACCGACCACCCCGCACTCTCGCCACCCTCGAGAACGCCGCGGCAGGCGCGCGGAGCACGGAGCGCCACAAGCCCCTGCGGCCACTCCGACCGTCACACGGCGACGCTTCTGGAGACTCAAAATCGTAGACGTGCGGCTCCTCCGCTTGCCGCGCCCTCCGGCCACGTTCCGTCCGCTGTCACGTAGGGCTTTCTCGCCCCCGAACGAATTACCGACAGTGCCATCCGAAGCCTCCAGCCCAGTTGACTCGGCTCCAGCGCCATCCGGCACCCGCCCTTGCGTCCCCCACCTACTGGGTGGACCTCTGAAGTGCCATACACCTCTTGCATTCTCGGTTCGCCGAATAGAAAGAACCGAGCAGAAATCCGGCCGAAAGTGATCGCCTGCCGCCCGCGTGCGCACGTAGGTGACCGTGACGATGAGCCTCCACAAGCTGACGGCAGGGTCGGGGTACGACTACCTGACCCGCCAGGTCGCAGCGATGGACGCCACCGACAAGGGCCACACCGGGCTGGCGAGCTACTACACCGAGAAGGGCGAGACCCCCGGCATGTGGGTCGGCTCGGGCATCGAGGGCATCGAGGGACTCGATGCCGGCGACGTCGTCACCGCCGACCACATGCAGAGCCTGTTCGGCTCCGGGCACCACCCGCTGGCCACCCAGCGGACCAAGGAGCTGGACCTGCGCATCGGCCGCGAGGAGGCCGGCCGGCCGACCGATGCGGACTACAAGACCGCAGTCCGGCTCGGCACGCCCTACAAGGTCTACGACAACGACATCAGCCCGTTCCGGATCGAGGTCGCCAAGCGCATCGCGGCCCTCAACGAGGCCGCCGGCCTGCCCGGTGACTGGCCGGTCCCCGCGGCCGACCGGGCCAAGATCCGCACCGAGGTGGCCGCGGAGTTCTTCCGTGCCGAGCACGGCCGCAAGCCGGCCGACGCCCGCGAGCTCGCCGCCACGATCGCCAAGCACTCCCGCCCGAAGACCAATGCGGTGGCCGGCTACGACCTGACCTTCTCCCCGGTCAAGAGCGTCTCGGTGCTGTGGGCGATCGCCGACCCGAAGACCGCCGCGGTGATCGAGCGGGCCCACCAGGCGGCGATCAACGACGCCCTGGACTTCATCGAGTCCAAGGCACTGTTCACCCGCCAGGGCACCAACGGCGTGCGCCAGGTCGACGTCCGCGGCCTGATCGCCACCGCGTTCACCCACCGCGACTCCCGCGCCGGCGACCCCGACCTGCACACCCACGTGGCCGTGGCGAACAAGGTCCAGACCCTCGACGGCAAGTGGCTGGCGATCGACGGGCGACCGCTGCACAAGGCGGTCGTCTCGGCCTCGGAGACCTACAACACCGCGCTCGAGCGGCACCTGGTCGACGCCCTCGGCGTCCGGTTCGCCGAGCGCCCGAACGAGGACGCCCGCAAGCGGCCGATCCGCGAGATCGTCGGCGTCGACCCCGAGCTCAACCGCCGCTTCTCCAAGCGCCGGCTCAACGTCGAGGACCGTCGCAAGGTCCTCGCGGCCGCGTTCCAGGCCACCCACGGCCGTCCCCCGACTCCGGTGGAGACGATCCAGCTGTCCCAGCAGGCGACGCTGGAGACCCGCGAGGCCAAGCACGAGCCGCGCTCGCTGGCCGAGCAGCGCGAGGCGTGGCACCGCGAGGCGGTCGAGGTGCTGGGCACCCCGCAGCGGGTCAAGCAGATGGTCCACGGGGCCCTCAACCCGAAGGGCGCGGCCCGCTCGCTGGCCGACTCAGCCTGGTTCGCCAAGACCACCGACCGCATCGTGGCGACGATGGAGGGCAGCCGGTCCACCTGGCAGTACTGGCACGTCTACGCCGAGGCCCAGCGGCAGGTCCGGGCGGCCAACGTGCCCACCAACCAGGTCTCCCAGGTCGTCGACCTGCTCGTCAGCGAGGTCCTCGACGACCACTCGGTGAGCATGGCTCGCCCCTGGGACACCATCAGCGAGCCGGCCGAGCTGCGCCGCGCCGACGGCTCCTCGGTCTACACCCAGGCCGGGGCCGACCTGTTCACCTCGAGCAAGGTGCTGGCCGCCGAGCAGCGCCTGGTCGACGCCGCCGGCTGCCACGACGGGTACGCCGTCGAGGCTGCGTCGGTCGACCTGGCCCTGCTGGAGTCGACCGCCAACGGCATCACCCTCAACGCCGGACAGGCCACCCTGGTCCGGGAGATGGCCACCTCCGGCGCCCGGCTCCAGCTGGCGATCGCCCCCGCCGGATCGGGTAAGACCACCGCGATGCGAGCCCTGGCCAGCGCCTGGGCTGACGGCGGCGGAACCATCATCGGCCTGGCCCCCTCAGCCGCGGCCGCGGACGCTCTGCGCTCCCAGATCGACACCCAGACCGACACCCTGGCCAAGCTCACCCACTCCCTCGAGCAGGCCCGCGAGACCGGCGCCGCGATGCCGGACTGGGTCGCCGGCATCGACTCCTCCACCCTCGTGGTCATCGACGAGGCCGGCATGGCCGACACCCTCTCGCTGGACGCGGCGGTCTCCTACATCCTCGAGCGCGGCGGCAGCGTCCGGCTGATCGGCGACGACCAGCAGCTCTCCGCGATCGGCGCCGGCGGCGTGCTGCGCGACATCCGCGCCACCCACGGCGCACTCCAACTGACCGAGCTCGTCCGCTTCACCGACCAGGCCGAGGGCGCAGCGTCGCTGGCGCTGCGCGAGGGCAAGAGCGAGGCGCTCGGCTTCTACCTCGACCGCGACCGGGTTCACGTCGGCGACCTGGCGACCATGACCGAGGAGGTCTTCGCCGCCTGGCAGGCCGACCGCGCCGCCGGCCTGGACTCGATCATGCTCGCCCCTACCCGCGACCTGGTCAGCGAGCTGAACCGGCAGGCCCGCGCCCACCGCCTGGAAGGGATCGTCCCGCCCGAGGTCGCCAGCAGTGGCCCGGTGCGGCGGCTCGCCGACGGTAACGAGGCGTCGATCGGGGAGCTGATCATCACCCGCGAGAACGACCGCCGACTGCGTACCTCGGCCACCGACTGGGTGAAGAACGGCGACCGCTGGACCGTCCTGGAGATCCACGACGGCGGCGACCTGACCGTCCAGCACACCCAGCACGGCCGCACCGTGCGACTGCCGAGTGACTACGTCGCCAAGGCCACCGAGCTCGGCTACGCGTGCACCGTGCACACCGCCCAGGGCGTCACCGCCGACACCATGCACGGCCTGGCAACCGGCACCGAGTCGCGCCAGCAGCTCTACACGATGATGACCCGCGGCGCGCACGCCAACCACGTCTACCTCGAGGTCGTCGGCGACGGCGACCCGCACTCGGTGATCCACCCGAGCCTGGTCCGGCCGCTCACCCCCACCGACATCCTCGAGTCGATGCTGGGCCGCGACGACGCCCAGCGGTCCGCGACCAGCCTGGTCCGCGAGCAGGCCGACCCGGCTACCCGGCTCGGCGAGGCCTCCCAGCGCTACCTCGACAGCCTCTACGTCGCCGCCGAGGACCTGCTGCGCCACGAGACCACGACCGGCATCGACGGCACCACGGTCAACGTGGTCGACGCGCTGGACACCGCCGTCGAGACACTGGCTCCCGGGTTGTCGGATGAGGCCGCCTGGCCCACCCTGCGCGCCCACCTGCTGCTGCTCGGCGCGGCCGGCGAGAACCCCGTCGAATCTCTCCGGGCCGCCGCCGGTGACCGGGAGCTGGAGAGCGCACGCGACCGGGCCGCGGTCCTTGACTGGCGCCTGGACGCCTCCGGGCTGCGCAACGCGGGCGCCGGCCCGCTGCCGTGGATGCCCGGGATCCCGGCACGTCTGGCCGAGGACCCGAACTGGGGCGCCTACCTCTCCCAGCGGGCGCACCTGGTCGAGCAGCTCGCCGGGAAGGTCGACACCCGCGCAGCCGAGCAGTCCTCCCTGCCGGTGTGGGCGCAGAACGGCATCCGCCCCGAGGTCGCAACGGTGGCCGACGTCGCGGTCTGGCGCGCAGCCATGCAGGTCCCCGTCGACGACCGGCGACCGACCGGCGCGCCGCAGCTGCAGAAGGCATCGGCGACGTGGCAGCGGCGCCTCAACCGGGCCGTCACCGGTGACCACACGCCGGCGCTCAAGGAATGGCGTCAGCTGCTCTACTCCCTGGCCCCGCAGGTCCGCGACGACGAGTTCACCCCGCTCCTGGCCGAGCGGCTGGCCGCGATGTCGCGTGCCGGCGTCACGGCCCACGAGCTGCTGCGCACCGCTGCCGCGCCCGAGCACCCGGCCGGCCCGCTGCCCGACGAGCACGCCGCGGCCGCGCTGTGGTGGCGCATGGCCCGGCACCTCACGCCGGCGGTCGCCGCACAGATCGGTGACGGATCCCACGGCGAGAGCGTCACCACCGACTGGGCGCCGCGGCTCGCGGACCTGTTCGGTCCCGAGCGGGCCGCGAGCATCCAGGCCAGCACCTGGTGGCCGGCGCTGGTCTCCAACGTCGACCACGGCCTGCAACGTGGCTGGCAGGTCGAGGCCCTGCTGGGCGCGGGCCGGGCGCTGCCGAGCGACGGCTGGGAGGGTGTCGACGAGTGCCAGGCGCTGGTCTGGCGGACCTCGATCGCGCTGGAGACCGCTCCCGACGAGCACGCGCACGAGTACCAGTTCGAGGAGCCGCCCGCAGATCTGTGGGAGGGCATCGAGCCCGATCCGGCGATGTTCGTCGACCAGTCCGACGAGATCCCGTGGCCGCTTGCTGAGGACCCCGGCCCGGACCTCGAGCCCTCCGTCGACGTGGTCGACGAGCACCAGGTCGACGCGCTCGAGGAGGACCTGGTCGACGTCGACGAAGACCAGTACATCGAGAGCGACCTGACGCTGGCCGCCTACATCCGCGACCTCGGCGGCACCCCGCTCGAGCCCACCGACGCCGATATCCGGCTCATGTACCAGCGCGCCGACGAGTGGCACTCCTCCCCCGTCACGCGTGAGCGCATGGTCGAGATCAACGAGCTGACGCAGGCCTTCTTCGAGGACCGGTTCACCGACTCGTGGGGCCGCGACTACCTCACCGGCCGGTTCGGCGTCGACCTCGCCGGCGACGAGCGGTTCCGCCCCGGTCAGGCTCCGGCCGGGTGGACCAACCTGGTCGACCACCTCCGCGGCCGAGGCGTCAGGGACGCCGAGATGCTCGCCACCGGCGTCGCCACCGAGGCCCGCACGGGCCGCCTCATCGACCGGTTCCGCGACCGCGTGATGTTCCCGGTGATCCACGAGGGCGAGGTGCTCGGCTTCGTCGGCCGCCGACGCCCCGACCTCACCGACGACGACAAGGCCGGACCGAAGTACCTCAACACCGCCGACACCCCGCTGTTCCACAAGGGCGCACAGCTGTTCGGCGTGGTCGACGAGCTGCTCGCCGAGGGTGCGGTCCCGGTGATTGTCGAGGGCCCGATGGACGCGGTCGCCGTCATGATCGCCAGCGCCGGCCTCTACCTCGGCGTGGCCCCGCTCGGCACGTCCCTGACCGATGAGCAGGCCGCCCAACTGGCCGCCGTCGGCCGCGACCCGATCGTGGCCACCGATGCCGACTTGGCGGGCCAGGTCGCGGCCGAGCGCGACTTCTGGATGCTCACCGCGCACGGCATGGACCCCGGCTACGCCCGGTTCCCCGACGGACTCGACCCCGCCGACCTGCTCGCTCAGCGCGGCCCAGCCGCGCTCACCGCTGCGGTGGCCAGCGGCCAGCCCGCATTCCGGTCCCTGGGCGACCAGCTCCTCACCGAGCGGCTCGACAACCTCGGCGCCGAGCAGGCACGGGCGGCCGCCATGCGGGTCATCTCGGCCCGTCCCAGCCGGGCTTGGGAGACGGGCGTCAACCAGGTGCGGGCGCGGCTGCAGCTCTCCCAGCTGCAGGCCGGCCGGGACCTGCGGGACGCGGTCAAGACGTGGGACGCCGACCCGCGAAAGGCTGCGCTGGCCGAGCTGCACAAGAGCAGCGAGGTCCGTGCCCGACTCACGGCTGCGGCCGAGAAGACGCCCGCCGAGCGGTGGGCGCCGCTGGCCCGCGAGCTCGACCCGCGCCTGCTTGAGCAGGGCGACTGGCCGGCCACCGCAGCGATGCTGCAGCAGGCCGACGAGCACGGCCACGACGTCGGTGCCGCGACCCGCGCGATCGTCGCCGAGAAGCCCCTGGGCGACAGCCCCGCACGCGACCTGCGCTACCGGATCGTCTCCCGTCTGAAGATCCCGATCGACACCGGCGAGGGCACCCCGGCGCCGACCACGTCGCAGGGAGCAGCGCGCGACCGGCAGGACGTCAACCGCCCGCGGCCGCCACGGCGCGGCACTCCGCGACGCTGACTGGCCGGACTGTCCGGCCTCGGTCCGTAGCCTGTGGGCGCCCACTCCCCTGCCAATCAGGGTGCCATGTCTGCCACGAAGCGACCCCGGCGTGCGACGCGCGCTCAGGTGCGGCAGTTCCTTGCCGCCGCCGCGACGACGCAGGTCCCCCGCCGGACGAGCTGGTCAACGCGTACCTAGTACTCCAGCCGTAGATCGTGATCTCGATGGTGAGGGGCGCCGAGGACAGAGGTGGCCTGTGTCGATCATTCGGACGAGACCGACCACGCCATTGGGGGCGTCTGTTCCTTCTCCGCCTACCCGAGTCCACCGAGACGGAGGCTGTCCCTTATCTCGCTGAGCTTCGCGGTCGTGGCCGCGGTCGGCTCCTTCGCCTGTCCACCAAGACGGAGGGCATCTTCGATCTCGCTGAGTTTCGCGGAGGACAGAGCGCCTGCTCGCTCGATCAGGTCGTCCCGGGACACGGTGGTCAGCCACGTGCAAGGGGTAAAGCCCGGGCGCGGGAACGCGAACCGAAGCACGCCTTCGAAGGGCAGTCCTTCCATGGCGCCTACTGCCACTTCGACGCCCAGACCGGTGATGTCGACACCCGCCGGAGCGACGACCTGCATCACCTGGATCCCGGACGGGTCGTCTCCCGACAGCAGCACGACCAGCCGCCGCTCGTCGAACTCCACCCACCAGACTTCGCCACGTTGCACATGTCCTCCTGACACAGGACGGCAGGCCGATGCCTGCGCGACCCCGACGCACTGTGGAGAGGGGTGCGCCACCGTTGATCATCGGTGTGTGAAGACAAACGATCATGCGGTGGCCGCAGGTCACAGCGTAGGCCCTGCCCGCTGCGCGTGAGGGAGTGCTGTCCTACACCCCCGAGCCGCGGCCTCTGGCCGTGGCCGGTGGTGCCGGCGGCGTCGAGGGCTAGTCGGCCGCCTGGTCGACCAGGTGGCGGCGCATGGCGGCGAGTCGTGCCTGCGGCTCAGGGTGGGTGGCGAACCAGCGTCGCTCGAGCCGCGCCCACGCTCGGCCGAGACCACCATCAGGCAGCGGTCGGGCGACGTTGTCCTCGTAGCACCGCATCAACTCGGCGGCCGCGTCCAGGTCACGCGTCAGGTCGATGGCGAACAGATCGGCGGCGATCTCCTCCCGCCGGTCGAAGGCGACGCGCAAACCCAGGAACGCGACGGCGGCAGTCATCGTGGCCAGCATCGCCGGGCCGGCCAGTTGCGGCGCAGCCGCGAGCGCCGTGATGGTGAGACCGCCGCCGGCGAGCACGAGCGCCAGGTAGCCAAGCAGCCACGCATAGCGCGCCGCGGCCGAGGTCCGATCACGTCGGATGACGTGGGCGAGCTCTTTTCTGCACCAAAGCGAACCGGCTGGCTCATCGCGGCCTATCACGTCACTCAGGTGTGCCGGGCGGCCCCGAACGTGCTAACCCGCACTGGATGGTTGGATCTCGCATCGAGATCCTATCTCGGGCTGGGCGTCTCTTGTCCGACCGATCGCAGCGTGCGTCCTGCTGCAAATTCCGCACGCGGGGGTCCATCCGCACTACGCCTAATAACTCCCATCTCGCATGTCGACGCAGCAGTTCCCAGACACTATTGAATCGAGGCGGCAAGATCCTTAATCGTCTTGATCTCTGGCCAGCCGTCGTCGCCGGGGGCGTACACGTTCGCCAACCCGGCGTCGGTCTCGATGAACAGACCCTGAGGTGCCGGTTCAAGGATGGGCTGGCCAGGATCGCCTTCTATGAACTGAACATCGGACGTGTATCCGAAGATCGCGACGTTATGGCCAACGGGAAGTCCTGCGCGGAAGGGTTCGACCCCGACGTTCTTTGCGCGGCGTACCACGAAGTACGTCAACTCGGCCGGCTCGCCTTTGGGTTCCTTCCAAACCTCTAGAGGTCGGACTCCTACAACAACTCCGCCTTGGCCGTCGAACTCGTTTCTGATCATCGCGAGCTCTACGGAGACCACCTCACCCATGATCGCGACGTCAGCGTCAGAAAGCATGTCCTTCGGTGTTTCGAACGGCTCGTACCGAGCCGAGGACGTGTCGCGTAGATGCGCGACCAGAGCAGCAGAAGGACCTGCGCGTTCCGAGTCCGCCACCGGCGAGTTCGCCTGTGAAGTGGCTTGAGTCTTCTCGTTCGAGCATGCCCCTACCCCGAAGAGCACGGCAATACTCAGCGTCGCGGCGAACCATCGCTTTGCCATGTCAACCGTCCCTTCTCGTTAGATCAGAACCACGGGTTGATGTGGTCATCGATGTGGTGAGCGCTATAGCGACGCCACTTGAGCGCGTTTGGTGGATTGGAGGTTGACACGTTCTCCATGCAGTCGTCCTGGGTCGAACCGTGCGACAGGCCTGCGGTGTGCCCGAACTCATGGCACGTTGTTATGGTCTGATCGATCTCGTCGTCCACCCCTTGATTGACCGTTGCCAAGTCGACGCGGACGTAATTCTGGTCGCACTGATTTGTCGGAGGGTCGCTTTCGTAGTCGTCGCAGTCGGTCCACGCGAGTGCCCCAGATGCGATATTCCCCTGAGTCCACACCACATCCGTCTCGCCCGCGCCCGTCAACTGGCAGGKCGAACTGGAATTGACGTTAACCTGCGTGGGATCAAGTGCGTTCCATGCTGCGGCGTCGATGTTCTCCTCGAGGTCAGCAGACACGGAACTCCCCAGACAATACGAGTGCGGATCCTCATCGGGGTGCGCACCAGTGTTG